>JADJQM010000001.1:1425000-1690000 GCA_016712715.1 Rhodospirillaceae bacterium | reverse complement strand
GAAGGCGTAGCGAAAGCGAGTCTTAATAGGGCGACCATAGTTCGTAGGATGAGACCCGAAACCGGGTGATCTATCCATGGGCAGGCTGAAGGTCGGGTAACACCGACTGGAGGGCCGAACTCGTATCCGTTGAAAAGGATTGGGATGACCTGTGGATAGGGGTGAAAGGCCAATCAAACTCGGAAATAGCTGGTTCTCCGCGAAATCTATTTAGGTAGAGCGTCGGGAGTTCACCGCCGGGGGTAGAGCACTGGATGGGCTAGGGGGGAGCGATCCTTACCAAACCTAACCAAACTCCGAATACCAGCGGTTTAGATCCCGACAGACAGACTGTGGGTGCTAAGGTCCATGGTCGAGAGGGAAAGAGCCCAGACCGCCAGCTAAGGTCCCCAAGTCATGGCTAAGTGGGAAAGGATGTGGGAAGGCCAAGACAGCCAGGAGGTTGGCTTAGAAGCAGCCATCCTTTAAAGAAAGCGTAATAGCTCACTGGTCTAGTTAAGCCGTCCTGCGCCGAAAATGTAACGGGGCTAAAGCCATGCACCGAAGCTGCGGGTGTGATCAGGGTAGCGTCCCTGTTCACGCAGTAGCGGAGCGTTCCGCAAATCTGTGAAGGTGTGGCGTGAGCCATGCTGGAGATAACGGAAGCGAGAATGCTGACATGAGTAGCGATAAACAGTGTGAGAGACACTGTCGCCGTAAGTCCAAGGGTTCCTGCGCAAGGTTAATCCGCGCAGGGTGAGCCGGCCCCTAAGGCGAGGCCGAAAGGCGTAGTCGATGGGAACCTGGTTAATATTCCAGGGCCTGTTGGAAGTGACGAATGCCGTATGTTGTTACCACTTATCGGATTGTGGTGGCCGCGAAGGTGTTCCGGGAAATAACTCCAACGTATAGACCGTACCCTAAACCGACACAGGTGGACTGGTAGAGTATACCAAGGCGCTTGAGAGAATGGTGTTGAAGGAACTCGGCAAATTGCCCTCGTAACTTCGGGAGAAGAGGGCCCCATCTATGGGCAACCATGGGTGGGGGGCACAGAGCAGGGGGTGGCGACTGTTTAACAAAAACACAGGGCTCTGCGAAGTCTTTAAGACGACGTATAGGGTCTGACGCCTGCCCGGTGCTGGAAGGTTAAGAGGAGGGGTGCAAGCTCTGAATCGAAGCCCCAGTAAACGGCGGCCGTAACTATAACGGTCCTAAGGTAGCGAAATTCCTTGTCGGGTAAGTTCCGACCTGCACGAATGGCGTAACGACTTCCCCACTGTCTCCAACACCAACTCAGCGAAATTGAATTCTCCGTGAAGATGCGGAGTACCCGCGGTTAGACGGAAAGACCCCATGCACCTTTACTATAGCTTTGCAGTGGTATTAGGGAATGAATGTGTAGGATAGGTGGGAGCCTATGAAGCGCTGGCGCCAGTCAGTGTGGAGGCAACCTTGAAATACCACCCTTTCGTTCTCTGATATCTAACCGCGTCCCGTTATCCGGGACCGGGACCCTGCATGGTGGGTAGTTTGACTGGGGCGGTCGCCTCCCAAAGAGTAACGGAGGCGCGCGATGGTGGGCTCAGGCTGGTCGGAAATCAGCTGTCGAGTGCAATGGCATAAGCCCGCCTGACTGCGAGACTGACAAGTCGAGCAGAGACGAAAGTCGGTCATAGTGATCCGGTGGTCCCACGTGGACGGGCCATCGCTCAACGGATAAAAGGTACGCTGGGGATAACAGGCTGATGACTCCCAAGAGTCCATATCGACGGAGTCGTTTGGCACCTCGATGTCGGCTCATCACATCCTGGGGCTGGAGCAGGTCCCAAGGGTATGGCTGTTCGCCATTTAAAGTGGTACGTGAGCTGGGTTCAGAACGTCGTGAGACAGTTCGGTCCCTATCTGCCGTGGGTGTTGGAGTATTGCGAGGATTTGCCCCTAGTACGAGAGGACCGGGGTGAACGTACCTCTGGTGTACCGGTTGTCGTGCCAACGGCATCGCCGGGTAGCTATGTACGGTCGGGATAACCGCTGAAAGCATCTAAGCGGGAAACCCACCTCAAAACTAATACTCCCTATGAGAGCCGTGAGAGACCATCACGTTGATAGGCCGGGTGTGGACGTGCAGTAATGTACGGAGCTAACCGGTACTAATCGCTCCACTGGCTTGATCTTCGCCTTCATACTTGCAAGGCACTGCCGAAAGGCAGCTGAACTACAGGCCTCGGCACATTCAGCACTTCATATTGGTAATCGCTCGTCCCACAAGACGAGTTGCAATCCGGCCTTCGATGACCTGGTGGTTATGGCGAGGGCCTGCACCCGATCCCATCCCGAACTCGGCCGTGAAAACCCTCAGCGCCAATGGTACTTCGTCTCAAGACGCGGGAGAGTAGGTCGCCGCCAGGTCTTCAAAGTCCGGATAAATATTGCATCAGCCCTTCTTCGCTCCTCCAGAGCTTCGAAGGGGTACATCAACAACGACAACAATTACAAAAGGCGCGCTCATCAACAAAGCGCGCCTTTCGTCCTTCAAACGCACCAAACATCCTTACGCGGGATGGAGCAGCCCGGTAGCTCGTCAGGCTCATAACCTGAAGGTCGTAGGTTCAAATCCTACTCCCGCAACCAATCATATCAATGGCTTAGCTGAAACCCAGCTAAGCCATTTTTTGTTCCAGGTCGCACATAGGTCACACGCAAAATGGCCCCCAGGGGCGTTTTAGAGCCTCTGGGATGGCCCCTAGCTGCCTCTATCCCAGGAGGCGCTCCCAGCGTTGGAAGCCCTGAGCCATGCCCATGGCAGGGCTCTAGGCTTCTGAAAGGCGATAGAGTGGCGCGACGTACTCTAAGGCTATTCGGGGTCGCCAGAACGCTCTCTGTTAAGCCGATCCGTCAGATAATAGAGACCCATTAATGTCACGGTCACCATCTGCCAGAAAAAGAAGCCGTAACCGAGCTTGAGCACTGCAGCAACGGTATCCATTGCTGAAACGGGCGCGAAAGGGCCAAGGGGTAAGGCAATCTTAGCCAGCCAGTCAAAAGACGGCTGAAGGATTTGTAGCGCCATAATTGCAAGATAAAGTGCGAAGCTTAGAAACGATAGATAGCCATACAGGAAGCAAAGAAACTGCCTCCGCGTGAGGGGATTGTCGGTTGGCCTGCCCTGATAGGGGTCCGGCTGCTTCAACGTCGCTGGGGTACCTTCCATTAAACAATCCAGGCTCTTCTCATCGAAGGTGGCAATAGCGGCTAGAGCCGCAATGAAAAAACCAATGAGAAGCTGGATCAAACTTTGGATCTGCTCCAGCACCGAGCCCTCGCCCAAAAAAAGAGGCGGATTTGGCAGTACGGTTAAGATCACGGTCGTTCCCACCGCGAGCCACTTGGGCGCAGTCACGTCAAAGAGCTTCTTTGCAGGATGCTCTATGCGCAAATACGCTACAGGTCGAAACAGCTGCCAGAGCGTCTCTTTTATTTGGCGGCCCAATTTGATTCTTTCTGAACGGCTGTCACCAAGCTTGAGGACAGCTTCCTGTTGATCTTCGAGTACCCTTGCTTGAGTGGGTCACCCTTAACACCATCCAGCGGCACCAGTCGTGCAAAAGTCAGATCTCCCGCTTGATCTTGCGTGGCCGAAAACTTGGTCTTGCTTCCGCGAGCAATGTTTTCGATCTTAACCTGTACGTCGTCGAACTCAAATTTGTTGGTCCGAAACTTGTTTACGACCTTCTCCACGATCTTGGGGTCGCGGGTCTGAGTTTTGATCATTACCCTATGCTCTTTCTGCTCAACACCGGGGAATTCGTCTAGCGGAACCACTTCCGTGGTTCGGGAGATGATGTTGATGTATTTCAACTCGCCACTCTTAATGCTATCCCGAAGCGTGTGCGACGCCTGCATGCTGAACGAAATACGCGGCCGATAGCGCTTGATGCTCTTCGCCTTACTCTTCTTGCCGTGGTCATCTTCGTCGCTCTCAAATTCGAAATCCGGATTGTCCTTTGTGGCACGTCGCAGCAGTCGATTTAGGAGAACTGTGACGCGCCCGCGACTAATACCGGGCATGTGTTCGAACGCGCTTCTGTACTGCATTAAATTTTTCGACTTAGGGTGGAGGCTAACAACAAGATGCGCTGATAGCGTCGGCGCTTCATCATCGAACCGTTCTGAGTCCCGCATTCCACCTGTCTTGAGGTGTGTATACGTGTTGTCGGCAATGTCGGGATCGATGAGGTTGAACAGCAAGGTCACAAAGTTTTTATCTTTGTCCTGCTGCATTTCCTTGAGCACCAGCATCGAACCCGCTCCTGTCGCATCAATAGGGAAATCTTCATCATCGTCATCTTCAGGCGCTTTGGTTAGCAGGCCAGCCCAGAGGTTCTGTTGTGCTGCCAGCAGGCTGATCTTTTCGAGCATTGTCGGGTTGGTGTCGATTGCCTTGGCCAGAATATCAACCTGCAGGCTTGCGGATAGCCACCAGAACACCCCCGACAACAGAGCCAAGAGACCTCCAATGCCACTCAATATCTTTACCATCGTTGCCTTCATAGGATGCACGCCTCCAATTGTGTGATGAGAATACTGTGACGCCTTGAGCGAATGTTGCTGGCTCAATGTCATCCGATATCAAGTGCGAACGGGGGAACCTGGGTTCCTTGTCGCCTTTCTTATTGTGTCAACCGGGAGGAGCGGTGTCCGGCCGGCTCCGTATTCTTCTGGCATGGCCTGCGACTGGACCATCCTGCGTCGTGCTCGATGAACAAGATGCCGTCGTCCGTCGCGCAACTGCAGCTGCGCAGATTTCCACGCCGGATCAATGACGAGTTTCGGAGAGCGCGAAATGCGACGAACGAGAACACTCTGTCTTTGAAGTCGCATGGCGGCCTTTCTTACCACTGAGTTGTTGCTGGTCGATACGCTTCCTCGCTGTCGCAGATGGTCGAGCAAGAGGCAAGCTACAACTGGGTCCCGGGTGCTCTCAAAAATCTTCGTGATAAGCGCGCCTGCACTATGGGGGGAGTCAATGGGGGGAAAGGAAAGGAAGCCAAGTATAGCGCTATTGAACGTGTTCGCCGCACGTCCACATAAAAGTGACAAGACGCCGTCGGGAAGAGCGAGATCACATAGCCGTTGTACTTCCACGGAGGGCGACAGCGACTTATCCTCATAGCAAAATTCAACACGAATACGGTGACTTGTCTTTGTATATGCGCGAAGGAGCAAGCCGCTACGGAGCTTGGAGCGTATGCCAGACGAATCGCCGATTGTCTCATACCCAACCCGCGCGACGGAATCGATTGCGATACTTTCGCAATGATCCATCAGCGGTACTATATCATGGTGAGGTTGTGGGGCAGAAAACTCCCAGTACACCTCCACAAGCGTCACCTTCGCACGGGGGTGAAAATCGAGAGCGACATCTGGGCCCACCAGCGCGGCATTCAAGGACTGCCTCAAGCCCTGTTCGACCAGCTCAAGGTACTGGAGGAGATGATATCGCCACGCCTCCTTGCGCGCAAAAGCCAACCTGGCTCCGCTCAATAAGACGTTGTCGCATTCGTCTAATGGGATTTCCTCCCCTCTATAGGTGGGCTTCTTGGCATATAGGATCGGTTGGAGATGCCAGTTTGCAGGAGATTTTCTCAGTTCTGATCTGAAGGGCAGCGGTTGATATGCTACATATCGAGTAGGGTTGAGTGAGAACGAGCATCGTACAGCTAACCTTACTGGATCGTCTGGCCCTCTGACGTTAGTCAGCGAAGCGATTATCTCCCCGGTTACAAGAGAAACTAAATGTGTGCCATCAGGCCCACTGATGCTCCTGCGAATGCGCAGAATGCGCCTGTACGGACTTACGCCAGTGTGATGACAGAAGTGCATTTGCCTCGGATCGCCGAACTCCATCGATGAATGCAATGATCCTTCGCTATCGGGATCTTCACCCAATTGATTGAGGAAACTCATCAGATCTTGGTAAGTGCCACGAACGCTAATGTTCCAGATCTTGATATTCATTCTATCTATCTTCGCTGATTCCGCAGTGACCCTATGATTGCTGCAGTATGATGGAAGTGTTGATGCTTCTAGTGTGTTACTCTTGCACATTCGTGATCTCTTTCTAATAGGGGGAGGGGGCGCTAGGCATCGGCCTGTGAGGTTGATTGACGTATCCTCGCCGTTACAAAGTTATCTAGTTCATGGATGCTATAGGCAACGCGGCGCCCTAGCTTGACGAAGCGAGGGCCATCGCCAGTCCAGCGCCACTGCTGCAAAGTGCGAGGCGAGAGCGAAAGATACTGCGCTGCCTCGCGCTCGCTAAATAGCTTTGATGAAGAAGTGCGTTGTTCCATGACACTGACCTGTGGGGCGAATGTTTGTCATGGCAACAAGGCTAAATGAGGAATAGTGCAAAGCAACTCCCAAGGAACCTGGGTTCCTTTTGCCTTGACTTTGCACAACTACAGTTCAGGTGTAGTCGTCTCCTACGAACCGATTGCTCGGCAAGCACAGTATTGATCGCGGCTACCGCTTGACTGCGCGTACGCAAGAAATGGTAGTCAATTCATAGCCCGGTTCAATTAGCCCTTCATATTGGCGCGTGGCGATGGCGGAAACGCACGCGGCCAGTGAATCAAAATTAACGGTCGCCGTCATCGTCTGCGGGTGGTTGTAGGTATTGTAAGAGGGCAATAATGTCGCTGTTACCAGCAGGGCAAATTTGAACATCGTCTAACCATCCCTTCTCCGCTGACGGTTGCGCCAACTTTCCCATTTCACAAATACGCGGATCCAGAAGAACCAAGTGAGACCTATGGCCAGTCCACCACCCAGGAAGATCAATATTAACTGGCCGTGTTCCTGCAAACTCATCTAGCTCTCCTTGCTGATCGCCTTACGACGTGTCCTTGGTGCCTGCCATTGTACATTCTTGTTCTCTACCAGTAAGACGCGGTCGGCGATGCGGACGGTATCGGGGCGGTGCGCGATGATGATGCGCGTGATGTCGAGACCGCGCAGATTGTTGTTGATGGTGCGCTCGATGTCGAGGTCGAGATGCGCGGTGCCTTCGTCCATAAAAAGAATGCGCGGCTGATGATAGAGGGCGCGGGCGATCATGATGCGCTGCTTCTGTCCGCCGGAGAGGGACGATCCCATGTCGCCCACCAGGCTGGCATAGCCCATGGGCATGGTGACGATATCGTCATGGATTGCAGCAAGTCTGGCGGCCGTCTCGACCCGCGCCAAATCGCTCTCCGTATCGAAGAAGGAAATGTTGTCGGCGATCGAACCTGATAGGAGCTGATCGTCCTGTTGAATGACAGCCACTTGCCGGCGCAACGAAGCCTCGCCAATGCTCTGCATCGGTAGATCGTCAATGAGAAGCTCGCCGGAGGTTGGCCGCAGTACACCGGCCATGAGCTTCATGAGCGTTGTCTTGCCGCCGCCAGACGCGCCTGTGATCGCCACGGTCTCGCCAGCAGCAATGACAAGCGACACATTCTCCAACACGGCAGGCTCGTCCGGGTGGTAGCGAAAAGATACGTTCTTGAGTTCGATATGGCCGACCAACTGCAGCTCGGCGCCGCGCTCTGCTTGACCGGTGCTAGACTTTTCCAGCACGATATCGGCCAGCCTGTCCATATGTACATCGAGCATATTGTAATCGGTGACAGTCTGCACCAGAGTCGTCACCGCCCCGGAGAAATACGCTTGATAGGCGCCGAAGGACATCATCATGCCGATGGTGAGACGCTGATCCATGACCATGTTGGCCGCGAGGTACGCTATGCCGCCGCCAATCAGCGTCACCAGCAGGGCCAGCAGGAGGTCGATGCTGGCGTCAGTCATTTCGTAGCGGCGCCGTGTGTTCATGATACCGACATAGCTGTTCTGCCATAGGGCAAAGCGCTCCGCCTCGCGCCCGAACAGCTTAATCGTGGGCGCCGCCCGCAGGGTTTCCAGGAAGACGGAATCTTCCTTGGCGGCGGCCGCAAGCCGCTCTTCAGTCAAATGCTGGAAGAGGGGAATGCAGCTGAAAGAGATCGACAGGGTGATTGCGAGGCCTGCCGCCACCAAGCCAGCCAGCATGGGGCTGTAGACAAACAGGATGGCCAGGGTGATCACAGCCATGATGCCATCGAGGATGACGCCGATGAGATTCCCCGCGATGAAATCCTTGATGGTGGTGGTGGATTCAAACCGGGAGACTACGTCGCCGACATGCCGGTTCTCGAACCAGGCGATCGGCAGGCGGATCAGATGATTGAAAACGTTGGAGACCATGCCGAAGGCGAGGGCTTGGCCGAGCTGGAGCACAACGATCCGGCGCAGAAAGCTGGTGACGGCAACGATGCCGCCGAGACCGGCAAAGCCGATCAGGATCACCAGCAGCAGATCCCGGTCGGATTTAACGAGGGCTTGGTCGATGGTGAGCTGCAATTGCAAGGGGGCCGTCATGGCGGCGGCCTGCAACAGAACCGAGAGGGTGAGCACCTGTGCCAGATTGCGCTTAAGGCCCGTGATGCGCGACCACAGCGAGGTCAGATTGAGCCGCCGGCGGATATCTGCCGGTCTGAAATCGCCATTGGGCTGCAATTCGACGGCGACGCCGGTGAATTGCTTGCTCATCTCTTCCGGCCCCACCAGGCGGTTACCCTGGGCTGGATCGAGAAGGCGGAACTTACGGCCCTTGATGGCATCGAGGACCACGAAATGGTCGAGGCCCCAATGCAGGATGGCGGGCAAGCGGAGCTGGCCAAGCTGTTCCGGTTCCAGGCGCACCGCCCGGCCGCTGAGATTGAGTCGGGCGGCGAGGTTCAGTACCTGGCGCAGGTTCATGCCCCGGAGTGAAGGCTGGTGCCGCAGGCGCAGTCCGTTGAGATCGGCCCGGTAGCCGTAATGACCGGCGATCATGGCGAGGCAGGCCAGGCCGCATTCCGCCACGGTCCCTTGTCGGATCAGGGGCGTTTGGGCACCGAAGAGACCGAGCCGGGCGATGCGGGCCGTCATGTCCGGTTCCAGACTTCCTGGGCTGAAACCAGGAGCCAGTCAAGCAGGGAGCGGCGTTCCAGGATGATATCGCCCGAGAGTGCCATCCCAGCGCGCAACGGCAATTTCTGCTGCTGGAACAGCATAGTGGATTTATCCAGCTTGGCCGACACTCGGTAGACCGGCCTCGGTCACTTTAACGGGCTGCGAGAGCTCGGCTGGGTGCAGCACGGTGTAGCTGATGCCTGCCACTTTGCCGTCGGCAAACCCAAACTGCACATAGGGGAACGCGTCATAGGCGATGCGGACCCGCTGGTTCTGTTTGAGGAACGCGACGGCGCGCGATGGCACGAACAATTCCGCGGTCAGTTGCGCATCAGCGGGCTGTATCGCCACAGCGGTCATGCCGGCAGCAACAGCTTGGCCCGGCTCCACCTGCAGGAGATCGACACGGCCGGCTGCCGGTGCGGTGACGCTATAGGTTGCCCGGCCGAAGGCATCGGCCCGCCGTTGGGCGATTCCGGACAGGGCGGTGTCGAGTTGCGAGAGTTTCAGCTGCGTCTCGCCGGGCAGCTTTTCCAACTCGGCCAGGGCGGTGGCTCGCTCGGTTTGCCGCGCCGATAGATCCCCCGCGATCGACTGCGCGGCGATGCGGCCGTCCTGGAGATCTGTTTGACGGCGGCGTAGTTCTACCTTGGAAGAGTAGCCTTTGGCGGTCAGGCCCTCGATCGCGGCCACCTGATCCGCCAGCAGCTCATTGGTCCTGTCCTGAATTTTCTCCTTTTGCTGCAGGGCAGAGATTTGCTGGCCCAGTTTGTCGATGCGGCTGGTGAGTTCCGCGCTGCGCTGCATCGAAAGTGATCGTTCAAGGACCTTCTGCTGGTTCAACCCGGTCGCTTCGGCATCGAGCTGGACTAGCTGGGCTTCGGCAACCTCACGGCCACCACCTTCCGTCGCATCGACGGCGACGGTAAACAGCACCTGGCCCTTTTGCACCGTGTCACCAATCGAGACTTGCAGGGTCTCGATGGTGCCGGGCTTGAGGGCGCGCACCCTGATCAGATCCGGGTGCGATACCAGGATGCCGGGCACTGTTTCCTTGCGCGAGAACTGGCTGGTCATCAGGAACGCCGCCAGAGCAGTTACGGTTACGATCATTAGCCAGCCGATTGCCGACCAGCCGGGGGCTACGCTCACCAGAATCTCGCCCGCGATTGCGTGGCGTTGGTGGTTCAGCGCTTCGGAGCGGAATAAAGAGGGCTGGCTCACGGGTCGGGATTAAGATGCTTTGGTCAATTGTCACAGGAGTCGACAATGACACCATCAACGTTGGCGGCGGCATTTGCTGCTTCGGCAATCGCAACATTGAGGCCACAATTGTCAATCGGTTCGTACCATTGCGGAGGTGGCGCAGCCCTGTACGAGGAGTGATAACCAAAGGGACTGAGATCTGGTTCTGGCTTCAGCTCCGGGGTGGCTCCTTGGTGAATAGCCTTTGCGGCAACTGGCACATCAACCACCGCTTGCGAGGGAGCGAAGCGGCTGCACGAAATCGATACAAACGCAATCGCAACAAGAAAAGCAACCCACCCAGGAAACCTCCTCGCGCCTATCTGTTTCAAAATATTATCTCCCAGCCGCCGTGACTGGCTGGTGGGAAAATCAGTATCGAGCCAATTAAAGCGTCGTAGCCAAGAAGGGCGATGTAATCGCTCGCGAGGTCGGCCGATGAGGCAGATACCCTATCTGGAGTTGCTACAACAATGCGCTCAAGTGATTTTACCTTGTCCCCAACCTGGACCTTATGCCCTGCCGAGACCTGTGGCGATACATACTCTGCGGTCGCGGTCCAGAAACCGAATTCCTTAGCGGTGTGCGCGTCAGTATACGCCAGCAATGGAGAGTAGAATTCAGATATAAAAGCACCCGTATCGACGAAGGCACGGCCCGACACCCGGCCGTCAAGCGTGACAGGAACTCCGAGCACGTTATCTGTAGTTTCCGCTGATGTTTTATGGACAACTAGGCCGGGCTGGTAGCATCGGCGCAAGCTAGACTCATTCTTGAATCCGACAATTCGCCAGTCCTTTAGATCCAGGACAGTGTATCCGTCTGGATAGATCAGTTGCGGATTAATGATTCCCTCGAAACCGCGTTCCCGGGCTGCCTTCCGCACTTCAGCTCGCAAGGCGGCACGAAATAGATTGATTGATCTTCCGAGTTGAGGGATGAACGACAGGGTTTCATCATACAGTTCGGTAGAGTTTTCATTGGACGGATTATCCTCACTAAAAAGTAAAGAGCGTGAGAAGCCCGTATCCAAGGCCATACGAACGCCGACCTTTCCGGAAACATTGACGCGAAGAATGGGTGCAGATTTGCGTCCAGAGACCAAGTGCTGGATATCTGTTTGGAAAGCTATGTCTGCGCAACCTAGCGTATCTGCATACGCGCTGCACGGCATCGCAACGATACACAGAATCAGAAACGGCCATACTTTCATCTGAAACTACCGTAATGAGGTGAGGAGCCCCTGCGGCTCGCTGAAGCAGGGGCTCCAGAAGCTTAGAAGGATAGTTTGCACTTCCCCATGAGGCCCCACCCCTTATCTGGAGCGCCGACGGTGCAGGAAAGTTTTGAACCGGATTGCACCTTGGATTTCGGTGGGTCACCGACCGCCCGCTTGTCCCCGCCCTTGCCTCCAACTGGCCCTGATGTATCGCGCGCGCCAACACCTCTAGTGCCGTGCCCTTCGGTAGTGCCTTTTCCCCCGTATTTGCCGCCGCTGACTAGTTCAATTTGTTCCAGGGTGAGTTCGACGATCGGAGTGTCTTCTTTCAACATGGTACGGCTCCTTGTCTAAGTGGATGCCCGTAGGGATAATCATTGCCACATTCCGGGCCGTAACGTGGCTGCAGGCCGAGAGAAGGAGAATTACACTCGTCATTACGACGATTTACAGGCCTTAACCTCCTCCTGGAATACATGCTCCACGCCGAGGTCGGGAAAGTTGGCCGCAAGAGACTCCATTGCCTTTCGTGCTTTTTCGCAATACCCGAGCGCAAGAGCGGCCCTCAGAATGCCTGTCTCGACCTGCTCATCTTGTGAGTTTTCGGGTCGCGCTAGCTCAAAATCCAACAGGACCTTCTCCAGCACTTTTCGGTCAGGAGAAACGCCTCCTTGGATCGCACGGTTCTCAGCATAGAAAGTCAAAATTGCCCGAAAGACGATTGCGGGCGAGAAGTCAGGATCTAGCTCTACTGCCCTCGTAAGCAAAAGAATGGCGGCTAAAACGGTCTCTGGCCGGAAACCAGCGGGTCCGTAATCCGCCGTCGTCTTCAAGACAGCGAGTTGATACAGCCTAGCTGCGCTTTCTCCGTTGTCGGCAATCTTACTTTCAAGAACTGGGATAACGTCATGCGTCAGGTCATGACGCTCCGGGTCAGTCAACACCGGCATCTCGCGTTCGCTATTGCGGTCCTCTTCGACGATCTTTCGAATTTGGTTATAAAATGCGGCGACCGGCAGCACGGTGCTCAAGCGGCGGTAATAGGCAGAGGAGTTCTGGTGAACAGCAGAACTGGAGACGTGGAAGACATTTGCAGCTTTGTGCGCAATGGCTATCATGCGCGGGCGTTCTGAGCCTACTGTCTTGTTGAAGATTGGCCCGCCAGAAAGGCCCTTTTTTAGGGTGCAGTTTGATTGCCATCCTGCAGAGTTGAATACGCCTAGAATTTCACAATCGCGATCGACCACTTTCTGGGAATTTCTGGCTACGTACCCGACTGCTTCAACAGCAATTTCTTCCGAATGAAGCAATGTAGATGTCGTTACTGGAAGGAGGTCTACATACCCAAATTCATATGTCGGCCCGCCCAAGCAATCCCTGAGCTTGACCACGGTCCAGTCCCGCCAGCTTAGGTTGAGATCTGAGTGATTCAAGTCGATAGCTGGATCGACACCAGAAGCTACGACTACAGCTTCGGTGCGATATCTAAAGCGATTGTCCAGAGTGGCACGCTCACCACTTCGACGTTCGCCGATGGAAAACACCAGCTCTGGCGCTCCGCTCTCAGGTTTGACATTTGCCACGTGAGCTGCAGTCAATGCAAGACATGGCGATATCAGTGTCGCTGATCCAACGCTCGCACCATGACTGTTGTTTAGCTGTCCGACTGCTGAATATGGAAACGGCCCATCGCTACTTAGCACGTCATATGGGTTGCTTTTAAAGGAAACCGTGTCTGCCGTGGCGGCGGACCAATGAAAAGGAGCCAGGAACAAGAACGAAAGGAGACAGCCGCAGGAGGTGCGCAGAAACGTGCTGCGATGCGCTCGCAGCACGTCAAATGCAATAGGAAGTGCCATAGGGGTGTGGCCGTTAGTTACCGGTCGCGCCCCTTTGAGCTGCCGCCACCACCGCCACCTCTGCGATCCTTGCTCTCCACAAAGGCATTGCATTTTTCTACCATCTTGCGGACTTCCCCGGGAATAGCGCCATCAAGCTGGGCAAAGACGCCGACGTCGTCACAAACAGAGTTTCCGGCTTTCTTTCCTTTGTCACCCATGGGGGTATTGCGATTGCCGCCGCCCCACCCACTGCGAGAACCACCGTAGTGTCCTGCAGCCTCCGGTCGGCCACCACCACTGACTAATTCGAGTTGTTCCGGAGATAGTTCGACGATCGGAGTCGTTTCTTTCAACATGGTACGCCTCCTTGTCTGGGTGAATGCCCGCTGAGGACTCGCTGCTGCATCTCGGGCTTGAATGCGGCGGCGCCGGCAGCTCGACGAAATTCCTTTGGAGTTTAGACGTCCTGTAAGTCGCAGTGGTTTCATCAAATGAAAAAAATGACGAGTCCCTAGTCGTATTGTACGAGTGTGTTGCACGGTAAGGCGGTACTCCAGAGAACAGACGCTTTCACGCTGCACCGGAGATAACAATCAAGTTTTTGTATATAAATGTATTGGCGTGATATGCACGTGCAGCCGCACGACGCCGCACCAATCGGTAATCCAAGAGAACAATCGAGGATTGTTGAGGTTTGTACTTGAGTTCTGGCCGTTGGCTCGAAGGCGAATAGCTGGAAGGGCCTGCTGCCTTAGAGAACCTGGGTTCTTTAACTATGCCACGTCAAGTTTGCGAGGTGCCGGTACAGATAGGGGGGCGCGGGTCCTGTCTGCATTGTTGTTGACGAGTCCAAGCATCCGCGAAATTTCATCACTTACTTGGTCTGCTGCTTGCCGAACCGGATCGGCGGCAAGGTGCGCATATCGGTTAGTCGTTTGTGACTGGGTGTGCCCGAGCAGCCTGCCAATCATATGCAGGCTTTGACCCAGGCCTGCCGCCACACTTGCATACGTGTGGCGGAGATCATGCAATCTTACGTCTTCCAGTTCAGCCAGAGCCCGGAGGCGTCGCCATGGCTTTTCAAGATTGACCAAGTGGCTATCCTTCAACCTTCCGGGTATGACATACGCCGAAGATGCGCGTTTCTTGATGTCTTTCAGAAGCGCCTCGGCTTCATCAGGCAATGGCACGGTTTTCTTGCCGGTTTTCGAATCTGGCAGACGAAGGCAATGCCTTTCCAAATCGATAAATTCCCATTTTAGCGTCAAGATTTCGCTCATGCGGCAGCCGGTGAGAATGAGGAGCTTTATGGCGTCTGAAACTGAAGGAAGTTCCTTTTTCATGGCAGCGTCATCACTGAGTACTTGGCCGAGACGTTTAATTTCCTGACTTGAGAGGTAACGTTCGCGTTTGCCTTCGGGAAACTTCTCAACGTGCCGACATGGATTGCTGCCGTCGTTTCGATATCCCCATTTCTCAGCCATGTTCATGAGCTTGGAAATTAATCCAAGTAGCCGATTTGCCTGATAGGGTGTTTCGGCGAGACGCGTGTGCAATCTCGTAATGTCATCTCGACTGATATCAATGACCTTCCTCTGTCCAAGTTTAGGAAGGACAAAGCGTTCTATGAGCCGATCGTAGTTGTAATAGGTGCCGTGCTTGTTCCTGGTGACGCTGTGTTCAGTTAAAAACCTCTGGCAAAGCTCCTTCATGGTTGGGGCTTGCCTGTGGTATTTGCGATCTAGGCTAGGATCGCAACCTTTCGCAATTTCTGCCTTCCACTCCCTAGCAATGATGCGCGCTTGCTCTGTGGTAATTGAGCCATGCTCACCAATGGTGGGGCGACGCTGAATATGCGCGCTGGTGCGATAAAACAGAAAATACGACTTCTTGCCCTTGGGCGTGACCTTGACGCCAAAACCCTTGATGTCTGTATCCAGGACGACTTGGTCTCTCTCAGAGGGCTGTAGGGCGTCCACAACGCGCTTGGTGAGCTTTTCTTTGGCCATTGTTTGTTCCCCCTGGTCGTTCTAGGTCGCAGCTAGGTAGCAACGTAGAGCGATCTTGGTCGCAGTCAATTGACACCCATAGACGACTAACCAATTAAAATAATTGGTAAAATAGTCAATCATAGTGGGGGGCAGACATCAATAGACGATGGGGGCCACAAACTCATAACCTGAAGGTCGCAGGTTCAAATCCTGCTCCCGCAACCAATCTTCAAAGCAAAAGGCCCAGCATATCAGCTGGGCCTTTTGCTTTGCCCGGGCGATTGATTCACATCAGGTAGCGGGGACCCGGGGCGGCGCATACTGTGAGGCTCAGTAGTGCAGGAAACCTCCATGGCCGTTCTACCTCTCCAGATCCTGAAGGCGCCGACCCGCTTCATCTTCTTCACGGGCAAGGGCGGCGTCGGCAAGACGGCGCTCTCCTGCGCTGTCGCCGTGGCATTGGCGGATCTGGGTAAGCGGGTGCTGCTGATCAGCACCGATCCAGCCTCGAATCTCGATGAGATGCTGGGTGTCGAGCTTGGCAGGCTGGCGAGGCCGGTGCCGGCGGTCGAGCGGCTCTGGTCGCTCAACATCGATCCCGAGGCGGCGGCCGAGGCCTATCGCGGGCGTGTCATCGCCGCGATGGGGTCGGCAGGTGCCGCCGAGGTGGCCAAGGTCCGCGAACAACTCTCCGGCGCCTGCACGGTCGAGATCGCGGCCTTCGACGAATTCGCCGGGCTCCTCGCCGACGAGGGGGGCGCCGCCCAGGCCTATGACCACATCATCTTCGACACCGCGCCGACCGGGCACACCTTGCGCCTCCTCAGCCTGCCCAAGGCGTGGTCGTCCTTCCTTGAGGCCAATGAGCGCGGTGCCGCCTGCCTCGGCCCCCATTCCGGCCTCCAGATGCAGTTGGCGATGTTCGAGCGCGCTCTCAAGGCGCTCACCGATCCAGCGCTCACGACCATCGCCCTGGTGACCCGGCCTGAGGGCTCGGCGCTGCGCGAGGCGGCGCGCTCGGCCGAGGAATTGAAGGCGCTCGGCCTTGCCAATCAGCGATTGCTGGTGAACGCCATGTTCCGGGCGACCTTGCCGGACGATGCGATTGCGCGGGCCATGGAGGCGCGCTGCCAATCGGCGCTACAGCAGATGCCGCCGGCCTTGGCGGCGCTGCCGCGCGACGAGATTCCGATGCGGGCCTACGACATGGTGGGGCTCGCGGCACTGCGTCGCCTTCTCCGCGTCGAGCAGGAAGAGCTTATCGCTGCGCCACCGGTACAAGTGGGAGACCAGCCACATCTTGCAGCACTCATCGATGCCATCGAGGCGGACGGCCATGGGCTGGTGATGGTGATGGGCAAGGGCGGTGTCGGCAAGACGACCATCGCCGCCGCCGTGGCGGTCGAGCTTGCCGTGCGCGGTCATCCTGTGCATCTCACCACCACCGATCCAGCCGCCCATGTCACCTGGGCGCTGGCGCAGGAGACACTGCCGGGCCTCCGCGTCGATCGCATCGACCCCGTGGCAGAGACCGAGAAATACATCGACCGCATCATGACGACGCGCGGCGTCGATCTCGATGCCGACGGCAAGGCGCTGTTGCTGGAAGATCTGCGCTCACCCTGCACCGAGGAGGTGGCGGTCTTCCATGCCTTCTCCCGCGTGGTGAATGAGGGGCGCAGCGGTTTCGTGGTGATCGACACGGCGCCCACGGGCCATACCTTCCTGCTGCTGGATGCGACCGGCGCCTATCACCGCCAGGTCATGCGCGACTATTCCCAGCCGGAAGCAGGCGGCCGCCTGGTGACGCCGCTCATGCGCCTGCAGGACCCGGCCTTTACCAAGATCCTGCTGGTGACCTTGCCGGAGACGACGCCGGTATCGGAGGCAGCATCCTTGCAGGACGATCTCCGCCGCGCCGAGATCGAGCCCTTTGCCTGGGTGATCAACAATTGCCTCGGGCCCACGGGCACGAAGGATCCGCTGCTGCGACATCGCATCGGCGGCGAAGCGCTGCAGATCGCGCGCGTGCGCGACGGCCTTGCCAGGCGCCTCGCTCTGGTCGCGTGGCGGCCGGAACCACCGACGGGCCTCGCCGGCCTGCGGGACCTGCTGAGCTAGCGGCGCGGCGACATCGCGCGGTGGTGCTCCTGCTGGCCGCCGCGGCGGCTGGGGGCAGCTGCGGCCGTTTCACCCCAGGGAGAAATCACCTGTCCCGATCGACCCTGCTGCGGTAGCTTCCCAGCACGCCAGGGCAGGGGCCGGGCCAATTCCCAGGCCAATACCCAGGCCATCGGAAGGACAGGTTCACCGTGCAAATCCTCGTGACCGGCGGCGCCGGCTATATCGGCAGCCACACCTGCCTCGCTTTGGCCGAGATGGGTATCGAGCCCGTGACGCTCGACAGCCTGGTGACCGGCCATGACTGGGCCGTGCAATGGGGGCCGCTGGAAAAGGGCGATGTGCGCGACACCGGCTTTGTGCGCCAGGTCATCGAGAAGCACCGGATCGAGGCGGTCGTTCATTTCGCAGCGCTGTCGCTGGTCGGTGAGTCTGTGCGCGAGCCTCTGCGCTATTACGACAACAATGTCGGCGGCACCTTGTCCCTGCTGGCCGCCATGGGGCAATGCGGCGTCGGCAAACTCGTCTTTTCCAGCACCTGTGCCGTCTACGGCGTGCCGCCCGGCCTGCCCATCGACGAGACCATGCCGACCGCACCGGTCAACCCCTATGGCCGCTCGAAGCTCGCCGCCGAGAGCGCCATCCTTGACGCCGCCCATGCCGGCAAGATCGATGCAGTGGTGCTGCGTTACTTCAACGCCGCCGGTGCGGATCCCGCGCTGCGCATCGGCGAAGCGCATGTCCAGGAATCGCACCTCATCCCGCTCGCCATTCGCGCAGCGCGCCAGCAGCAGGATCCGCTCAAGATCTTCGGCACCGATTACGACACGCCCGACGGCACCTGCCTCCGCGACTATATCCATGTGGCGGATCTCGCGGCGGCACATCTCGCGGCCCTGCGCTTCCTGGGCAATGCCCGGGGCGGACACCGCGTCAATCTCGGCACCGGCGTGCCCGTTTCGGTGCGCGAGGTGCTGGCCGCGGTGGGTGCTGCCGTGGGCAAGCCGGTTCCGGTCATCGAGGCGCCGCGCCGCGAAGGCGATCCCCAATCGCTCTATGCCGCGAACGATGTGGCGAAGCGGACACTGGGCTGGGTGCCGCGGCATATGGATATCGGCGACATCGTGCGGAGCGCCGCTGCCTGGGATGCCAAATATGCCGCCGAATAGCTATTGAAGAACGCCCCGCCTTTACGGGATGATCCAGCAGCTTAGCGGGACGCTCGTCCCGCCACGAAACGAAGAGGGGAGACAAAAGATGCTGAGCGAGAGTTTTGAGGTATTCGACGACCGCTTCCGCCGCTATGCCGGCGGCAATGTCCATCTCGAGAAGCTGTTCACCGGCTGCCGCTGGGCCGAAGGCCCGGCCTATTTCGCCGCCGGCCGCTATCTCATCTGGTCCGACATTCCCAATGACCGCATCATGCGCTGGGACGAGACCGACGGTTCCGTCTCGGTCTTCCGCGCGCCCGCCTATCACACCAACGGCCACACCGTCGATCACGAGGGGCGCCTGCTGTCCTGCGAGCATCGCGGACGCTGCGTCTCCCGCACCGAGCATGACGGGTCGCGCTCGGTCCTCGTCTCGCACTATCAGGGCAAGCAGCACCCTCCGAGATCGGCGCCTGCCATGTCTATCGCTTCGATCCGAAATCCAACGAGCTCACCGCCGTCGCCACCGATTTCGAAAAGCCCAACGGCATCGGCTTCTCGCCCGATGAAAGCCTGCTCTATGTGGCCGATACGGGGGCGACGCATCGTGCCGACGGGGCGCGGCACATCCGCCGCTTCAAGGTGGGCGCCGACGGCAAGTCACTCACCGGTGGCGAGAAGTTTGCCGAATGCGCCATCGGCCTGTTCGACGGCTTCCGCCTCGACGTCCATGGCAATATCTGGACCAGCACGGGCGCCGGTGTCGATTGTTACGCGCCGGACGGCACCCTCATCGGCCGCGTCCGCGTGCCCGAAGTCGTCGCCAATGTCTGTTTTGGCGGACCCAAGCGTAACCGCCTGTTCATCTGCGGCACGACCTCGCTCTATGCCATCTATGTCAACACGCAAGGGGCGCTGCGGCCCAAAGTCTGATGGCCGAAAGCCTGAGCCAGGGCGCGCTCAAGGCGCCGCGGGCTGGTCGCCATAGACCGAGGCGAGGGTATCGAACGAGACCGATTTCACGATCGCGTAGACTGTGCTGCCGGGGGCAAGCTGCATTTCGTCGGCCGATTGTCTTGTGATGCGCGCCCGCAAGGCCGAGCCACCGATATCCAGCAGGATGTCGGCATGCGGCGTCCCCGACCGCATGGTCACCTCGACGATCCTGGCAGCAAGGATGTTGCGCACGCTGATCGAGCTCGGCCGCGCGGTGGCGATGGCGACATCGCGCGCGCGGATGCGGAGATGGAGCATGCTGCCGATTTCGGCCTCGACCAGCGGCACCGTGACGGTCTGGCCGTGGAGATCGAGCTGGCTTAGCTGGTAATGCGCATCGTGGCTGCTGACCAAGGCGGTGAGGCCGCTCCCGGCTCGAACTGCTCGGGATCGATCGGCAGATCCGACCGCGCCAGCACAGTTTCCACATCGCCGCTCGCAACCACGCGCCCGTTCTGCAGCACGATCAGGCGGTCGGCGAGGCGCGCCACCTCGTCGATATCATGGGTCACATAGATGATCGGCACGCCGAAGACGCGCGGCAGGCGGGCGATATAGGGCAGGATCTCGGCCTTGCGCTTGAAGTCGAGGGAGGCCAGCGGCTCATCCATCAGCAGCAGCCGCGGCCGCGTCAGCAAGGTGCGGCCGATGGCGACCCGCTGGCGCTCGCCGCCCGAGAGTGAGGGCGCGCGACGCGTGAGCAGCGGGCGGAGGTCCAGCGCATCCACCACTTGGTCGAAGTGGATCGTCTGTCCCTGTCCCTGCGAGCGCTTCTCGGCATAGCGCAGATTGCCGGCCACATCGAGATGCGGGAACAGGCGCGCATCCTGGAACACATAGCCGATGCCGCGTCGGTGCGTCGGCAGGGAGCTGCGCCCATCGCCCGCCTGCCAGGTTTCACCGCTGAGCGTGATGCGGCCACTGGCGCCGCGCTCCAGGCCGGCGAGGATGCGCAGCAGGGTGCTCTTGCCGCAGCCGCTCGGGCCGAACAGGGCGGTGATGCCGTGGAGCGGCACACGCTGTTCAATGGCCAGCGAAAAGTCGCCGAACCCGATCCTGAGGTCGAAGGCGAGTTCGTCCATTTCAACCGACATGAATGGGGAATCGCCGGTTCATGACATAGACGAACAGCAGCACCAGGAAGGAGAAGGCGAGGAGCCCCGCCGACAAAAGATGCGCCTCGGCATAGCGGATGGTTTCGACATGCTCATAGATGGCGATCGAGATGACCTTGGTCTCACCCGGAATATTGCCGCCCACCATCAGCACCACGCCGAACTCGCCGATCGTATGCGCGAAGGTGAGCACGATCGCGGTGAGATAGCCGCGCGCCGCCAAAGGCGAGATGACGGTCAGGAACGCATCCAGTGGACTGGCGCGCAAGGTGGCTGCCGTTTCCCAGTAGCCGCGCCCCAGCGTCTCGAAGGTTGCCTGCAGGGGCTGCACGGTGAAGGGCAGGGAATAGATCACCGAACAGAACACCAGGCCCGCGAAGGAGAAGGTGAGATTGCTCCCGGTGGCACTGAACCACAAGCCGCCCAGGGTCGAGTTGGGACTGAGGAAGACCAGGAAATAGAAGCCGAGCACGGTCGGCGGCAGCACCAGGGGCAAGGCTGTGATGGCTTCCGCCACCGATTTGATGCGCCAGCGCGTCGTGGCCAGCCACCAGGCGAGCGGTGTTCCGATCACCAGCAGGATGAGCGTCACCAGCCCGGCAAGGCGCAGGGTGAGCCACAGCGGATCAAGATCGGGCAAGGTCATCTCAATCTGAACCCGCCATGGTTCCGGTCATTCTACTCCGTAGCCATAGCTTTCGATCAGGGCATGCGCGTCCGGCGATTTCATGAAATCCAGGAAGGCCGCGGCCGCCTGGTTGTCCTTGCCGGCATTGAGCAGCACCGCATCCTGGCGGATCGGCTTGAACATCTCCTGCGGCACGGCCCAATGCGATCCTCCTGACGGCTTTTTCGGGTTGAGAACGGCGGAGAGGGCCACGAATCCCAGCTCGGCATTGCCGGTCGCCACCATGCTATGCGTCTGCCCGATATTCTCGCCCATGACGATCCTGGGGCTGAGCTTGTCCCAGAGTCCCAGCGACTGCAAGGTCTCGCGTGCAGCGATCCCATAGGGGGCAAGCTCCGGGTTGGCGATAGCCAGATGCTGGAAGTCATCGGCCTGGAGGGCGGCAGCGCCATCGGCGCCGATACGCTGCGCATCCATGCTCCATAGCGCCAGCTTGCCAATCGCATAGGTAAAGCGCGTGCCGGCAATTGCTGCCTGCTCGTCCTCAAGTTTGGCCGGGGTCTTGGCATCGGCCGAGAGCAGGATCTGAAAGGGTGCCCCCGCCTTGATCTGGGCATAAAGCT
This sequence comes from Rhodospirillaceae bacterium, assembly GCA_016712715.1. Taxonomy (NCBI): domain Bacteria; kingdom Pseudomonadati; phylum Pseudomonadota; class Alphaproteobacteria; order Rhodospirillales; family Rhodospirillaceae; species Rhodospirillaceae bacterium. Next base: position 1,668,052 of record JADJQM010000001.1, on the reverse strand, counting down.
TGCCGGTCGATCCCGTGGTGATCGCAACCTTGTTGCCGGATGATTTTTCGTAAAGCGCCGCCAGATCCTGCGCCGCGTCGGCGAAATTGGCGGCGACTGCAACCAGCACGTCGTCGGCCCGTGCCGCGGCACTGCCGGCCAATATGGCAAGGGTGAAAAAGGCGGCCGCAGCGGCACGGCGGAACAGGAAAGCGGTCATCGGATCGTCCTTATCGAGTCGTTATAGTCATTTGTATATAGCGAAATCCGCATCCGACGGCAATGGGGCGTGGTTGGGTTTGGCTTGGCGTCCGGCGCATTGCTGCACTAACATCAGGGCCGGATAAGTGACTTGATTCCAAGGCTTGAGAAGGAATTTCCATGGCCCATGACGCACCCGCCGCTGCTGGCGGCGCAACGAAGCTGGCGATCCGCAATATCGGCCTCATCCTCAGCGGCGATATCCGGAATCCGATTCTTTCCGGTGATGACGTGCTGGTCGAAAATGGCCGGATCGTCGCCGTGGGCAAGGCCAAGGACCTCGATTTTGAGGGTGCCGACACGGTCATCGACGCACAGGGCACCACCCTGGCACCCGGCCTCATCGACAGCCATGTGCATCCGGTGGCCGGCGACTGGACGCCGCGCCAGAACCAGATCGGCTGGATCGATTCATCGCTGCATGGCGGCGTCACCACCATGATCTCGGCCGGCGAAGTGCATATGCCGGGCCGTCCCAAGGACATTGTCGGCCTGAAGGCCATGGCGATCTTCCACCAGCGCATGTATGCGGCCTTCCGCCCCGGCGGCGTGAAGGTCCATGGCGGCGCCCCCATCATCGAGCAGGGCATGGTGGAGCAGGATTTCGCCGACCTCGCCAAGGCCGGGGTCACCCTGCTGGGCGAAATCGGCCTGGGTGGCGTGAAGGACGGTGTCACCGGCCACCAGATGGTCGAATGGGCGCGGAAATACGGCATCCAGAGCACCATCCACACCGGCGGACCCTCGATCCCCGGTTCCGGCCTCATCGACAAGGATGTGGTGCTGGAAGTCGATGCCGATGTGGTGGGGCATATCAATGGCGGCCACACGGCGCTTCCTGACAGCCAGATCCGCTGCATCTGCGAGGGCTGCAAGCGCGGCCTCGAGCTGGTGCACAACGGCAACGAGCGCTCGGCGCTCTATACGCTGCGCACCGCCAAGGAACTGGGCCAGCTGGAACGCGTCATCCTCGGCACCGATGCGCCGGCCGGTTCCGGCGTGCAGCCGCTCGGCATCCTGCGCATGGTGTCGATGCTGTCATCTCTGGGCGACATCCCGGCCGAGATCGCCTTCTGCTTTGCCACCGGCAACACGACGCGCATGCGCAAGCTCGACGCTGGCCTCATCGAAATGGGCATGTCGGCCGATTTCGTCTTCCTCGACAAGGCGCAGCATTCCGCCGGCAAGGATCTCCTCGATTCAGTCCAGCTTGGCGATCTGCCCGGGGTGGGCATGGTCGTCATCGATGGCATCCCACGCATTCAAAGGAGCCGTAACACCCCGCCGGCGACAAAGATCCCGGATCTGGTGAAGGGGAAATTGGGGTAGGCACATGAAGGCTGTTTACCCGCTTCGGAACGGCGATCAAATCATCTGGACGCCGCAGACGCTGACGGCAATACAGGGAACAATATTTCTATCCGCAATTGCTGCTGGATTGACGTGGCTGATTTATCTGGCCGCTGCGCAAATCGTGTGGAGCCTATTATTTCTGCTTTTTCTAGGTATCGTAGCCTACATGCTGCAGTATTATGTTCGGTCAATATTCGGGCTTAAGGCGACTGGGTACATTCTTAGCAATTCATCGATACAGTTTGGTGCCGAGACAGTAGGTTGGTCGGAGATTGAGCGTTTCATAGTGACCGAGAAGACATCTGAGAGTGCGACTTGGTACTGTGTTGAAGCGCAACCACGTGAGGCCCTCCCTTCTGCATCTGAGAAGGCGCTCGTGTCCATAGATGGCGATTTGTTCATCTGGAGCGGCCACGCAAAGCAAGAAGAAGCCAACATGGTCTGCTCTTGGCTGAACGGCATTCTAGATACACCTGGCGAGGAAGTATGGCAGCGGCGGGTGAATCTGCCGCCGCGGATACTCAGAATAAAGTGGGTACCAGCAAGCTCTGACAGCTGAGGATCCGCACCGGCGTTCACGCTCTCAACTGCACCCGAGGAAGCTCGCCCGATCGCAGTGGCGGTGAAATGAGCGAGGCCCCGATTCTACTCCAACGCCTTCAACAGCTGCACAAGCTGCACGCGTTCCTCGGCGCTCAGCGCACCAAGCGTTTCCGCCGTGACCGCTTCGGCGATCGGGAAGCCGCGCTCCGCTTCCTTGCGCCCGGCCTCGGTCAGGGCCACGACCACGCGCCGCGCATCGGCGGGGTCCGGTGTCGTCACGGTCAAGCCCCGCGCGCCAAGCCGGTCGACGACGCCCTTGATCGTCGCGGCATCCAGCGCCACCAGCCGGCCGAGCTGGTTCTGCGAGGACGGCCCGCCTTCATAAAGCTTGGCCAATGTCGCCCATTGCGGCGCGGTGAGGTCTGGAAAGGCCGCGGCGAATATCGTCGTGTGCCGCTGGCTGACCTTGCGCAGGATGAAACCGATCTGGTCGTCCAGCGCATAGGTGCTGCTGGTGCCGTCCGGCTTCTGGCGGGGCTGGGTTGCCATCAGCGCAACCCGTCCTCGCCCTTGATCTGATCTTTCGTGAGGCCACCCACGCGCGGCAGCGGCCGCCCGCTGTCGGTGACGGCAACGGCAACCATGATCTCGTTCGCGCGCGGGGCATCGTTGACGCGCACTTCCATGCCGTCGAAATGGCTGCGCACATAGGCGGCGTCCTTATGCCCCAAGGGGATGTCGAGAACCACGCCCGGCCCCCCGCGTTTCTTGGAGGAGGGGATAAGGGCAGCCCCTTTCCCCAGCACCTTGCGCACGGGCGTCCCCAGCTTCGGGTGCAGGATGGCGGCGGCATGTTCCAGCTCGCCATTCTCGCCTACCGCCGCGGCCTTGCCATAGCTCTCCGCGTGTGAGCCCTCGATGCCCAGCGCCGCCACGGCCTTCTCGGCCAGTAGCGCGCCCAGTTCCTCGCCGATATCCATGAGCGGCGTCAGGTCCTCGACATATTTCCCGGCAAAGGGATTGGCAATGATGGCGACCGCCGCCGCGCGGCGGGTCGGCGGGGTGATGCCACGGTCCATCTCGCGGTGCGTTTCCTCGACGAAGGTGACGATCTTTCGGATCTCGGCTTTCATCGCAATCCATCCTCTCCCTTGATCTCGCTGGCTTTGAGGCCGCCGACCCGCGCATGGATGCGGGACCCCGTGGTCATGACCAGCGCCAGCAGCAATTCATCGGCGCGCGGTGCATCATTGAGGCCAACTTCCATCGCGTCGAAATGGCTCCGCACGTAAGAAGCGTTGATATGCGTGATCGGCACATCGAGGCGCGTGCCCGGCCCGCCCACTTTCTTGGTCGAAGCGACGATGGCCCTGGTATCGCCCAGCACCTCGCGCATCGCATAGCCGCCCGGCACATGCCAGAGGGCCGCGTGTTCCGCTTCGCCCGCCGTCCCGGCGATGGCGCCCTTGCCGTAACCCTCGACCACCTTGGGGTCGCCGCCGAGTGCCGCCACCATGTCGCGCGCCATGGCAAGGCCCAGCGGCGTGAGGTCGTCCATGAAGCCCGCAATATCCTCGACATAGCGGTCGGCGAAGGGATTGCGGATGACGGTGACGGCCGAGACGCGCCGGAGCGGTATGGCGGCGCGCGGGCCGCCTTCGTGGAAGATCTCCTCGACCGAGATCAGGCGCTTGCGAATCTCAACTTGCGGCATGGGCGGCTGCTTCCTTGGCTCGTCCGATGGGCACCATCAGACCGGGTGTTGCATGGACCAGCCTGGTCTGGCCGGCAAGATGTAGCGCTGCCGCCTGGATGCGGCCGGATTCAAGGAGACTATCGGCAAAGCGCGCGCCCCGGGCAAGGGCGCGGCTGATCTCGGCCTTGGCCAGATTGCCCACCGAACGCGTGACCAGGCGGGCGCCAAGATCGCTATCGGGCTGCAGGAATCCGCCGGCACGCGGAGGATGCCGGGATGATTGGGCAGGTCGACCGCATTGGCGATCATGGTGGCGGCCGCGTCGGCGGTCGGCGCATCCGCCGCCAGCACGGTCACGGCATCGGCGATGCCCAATGAGAAGCTGCGGCCATGGCGCCCGCTGGTGGCGATGCCGCGAATGCGGTCGCTGCTCTTGATGGCAAGCTTGCCGAAGAGGCGTGGCTGGTCGGGCCGGTCGACCATGCCGATCTCGAAGGTGGCGCCTGCTGCCAGATGAAGTGCTATGTCGCCGCCATTGTTGACATAGGCGCGGGTGAGGGGGCTGTCTCCGTCATCGCCATAAGGACGGCCTCGGCGCCGGCACCCGCCACCGCGATCATCGGCGTGATGAAATGCTTGGCGGCATAGGGTTGCGCCGTTTCGGCCATGCGGCGCGCGACGGCACCTTGCGGCGGGGGGCTTTCCCGCGTCACCGGCTGGCGCAGCAAGGGCAGTTCGGCGCAGAGTTCATCGAGCAAGGTGGCAAAGCGCTCGCAGGCAGCGTCATAGGCGGCCTCGACCGCCTCCGGTGCCCCGTCGGCGCCGATGATGAGGTCGATGGGTCCATCCTGCAGATGCAGGCGGCGGCCATCCGGCAGATAGCGCGCCTGTTGCCGCCGGCTCATGACGACCGGTCCGCGCGGCTATGGAAGGTGAGTGGCCAGGGTGCCTCGTCATGACGTGGGGACTTCTGCCGCCGGAAACCATCGGCCGCCAGCGAGGCGAGTTGCTGCACATGATCCATATGCCCGCCGAGGGCCGCGTAATCGTCGAGCCGCATCGTGAATTCGATCGGCGCCACCAAAGCCGGCGTCGGTACATAGCCGAAGGCGTTCTGCGGCAGCAGGGTGACGTCGACCATCAGCGTGATGCCGCCGCCCGGCCAGACATAGGCCGGTGCTCCGCCGCAGGTCACATAGGTAAGTGCCCGCTTCACCGATTGCGTGAGGCGCACCGGGTTTTCGGTGACGCCGGCACGTAAACTGCCGCCGGCCCCGCCCATGAACAGCACGGTCGAGAGTGCCGGCTCGCAATTCTCCTGGATGCGCGCAACCGACTCCTGCAGCGGCTTCGGCAGCTCGCGCTCGACCGGCTTCAGTTCGTCATCCAGCACGAAATAGGCGGCATGTTCGCCGGTGGTGCTCACCATCAGCAGGCTCATGCCCGGCCTGGCCACTTTGGCATCGAACGGCTGCAGAATGGCGAGCGGGTCGGAAATATCGGTGCCGCCCCAGCCGGTGCCGGGTTCCGCCACCTGGAAATAGCGCCCCGGCGTCGAGCGGCGCCCGCGCATCTTGATCCCGGTCTCGGGGATGCCCAGCAGCTTGCCCGCCTGGTGTTCCGACAGCACGCCGGTGATGTGATCGTCGACCACCACCACCTCATCGACCTTGCCCTGCCATTGCTTGGCGAACATGCCGATCGTGGCCGAGCCGCAGCCGACCCGCATGCGTTCTTCGGGGACACCGTTGACGATGGGCGCCTTTCCGGCCGCGACGATGACGGTCGATCCCCCGTCAATCACCAGTTCCACCGCCTGCTTGTTGCACAGGGCCAAGAGTGTGTCGCAGGTGACGCGGCCTTCCTTCTTCGAGCCGCCGGTCAGATGATGGACCCCGCCCAGCGACAGCATCTGCGACCCATATTCGCCGGTCGTCACATGTCCGACCGCCTCGCCTTGCGCGCGCACGGTTGCCTGCTCGGGCCCCAGAAACCGGTCCGTGTCGATTTTGATCTTCACGCCGCAATAGCTGAAGATGCCTTCGGTCACCACCGTCACCATGTCGACGCCGTCCACCTCCGATGCGACGATGAAGGGAGCGGGCTTGTAATCGGGATAGGTGGTGCCGGCGCCGATTGCGGTGACGAAGGTGCCGCCGCTGTGCAGGATGTCGCCGTCCCATTCGCTCATTTGCCCACCGAACGGCACGACCGCCTGGCCTTGGCTCAGCGCTTGGCCCAGTAGTATATGAGGATCGACGCGGAGAAGTTCGCCGCCCTTGTTGGCATAGCGGTCGCAGGCGCCGGTCTGGCCGTCGCGGATATAGCAGAGCACCGGGCAGGCATCGCAGCGGATCTTGCCGTCGACCACCTTGGGGCCGACATCGCCGGCGCTGGTTTCGGTCACCGTGTCTTCCCTCATGACCGAGCTTCCTTCAAGGCCGCGAGGATGCGGTCGGGTGTCGCTGGAATGCGCATGATGCGCACGCCGGTCGCATGCGCGATGGCGTTGAGGATGGCGGGGGCGGTCGGAATGAGCGCCTGCTCGCCGATGCCCTTGGCGCCGAAGGGACCCACCGGCGCCGCATCCTCGATCAGGATCGATTCCACCGGCGGCACATCGCCGATGGTGGGGATGAGATAGTCATGGAGATTCTCGCCCTTGCCCGGATGGAACTCCTCCAGCAGGGCGAGGCCGATGCCCTGGGCGATGCCGCCCTCGATCTGCCCCTCGATGAGCGTCGGGTTGACGGCGCGGCCCACATCATGGGCGGCGGTGATCTTCAGCAGCTTCACGAGGCCAAGCTCGGTATCGACCGCGAGCTCCACCAGATGCGCGCCGAAGCCATAGACCGCGTAAGGATTGCCCTGGCCGTCGCCGTCGAGCGGGCTGGTCGGTGGATCGAAGGTCTCTTCTGCCGCCAGCACATAGCCGCGCCCGTCGCGGCTGAGCGCTGCGAGGTCAATGTCATGGGCGACACCGCGATCCAGCACGGTGACCTTGCCGCGCGTGAAGATGAGCGTCGCATCGAGGCCCGCATTGGCGAGGCGCAGGATCTGCCGCCGCAGGGCCTCGCCCGCCAATTGCGCTGCCTTGCCGGTGACGAAGGTCTGCCGCGAGGCCGAGGTCTTGCCGCAATCCGGCGTGAGGTCGGTATCCGCCGCCACCAGGTCGAAACTGTCGACCGGCGCCCCCAGCGCATCGGCGCAAAGCTGCGTGATGACCGTGTTGGAGCCCTGTCCGATATCGACCGCACCCTGATGCAGCGCCAACCGTCCATCGGCTTTGAGGCCGAGCCGGATGGTCGAGGGATTGGGCAGCGAGGTATTGCCGCAGCCATACCACATGCCGGCGATGCCGACGCCGCGCCGCTGGACGGACGGTGCCCCATTGGCGGCGGCCGCGTCCTTGAGTGCCCGCTGCCAATGCGGCACCAAGGCCTCGAAACATGCGCGGATGCCGGTGCCCGCGCCGAGCACCTGGCCCGTCACGGTCGGCTGGTCGGGCCCCAGCGCGTTGCGCAAGCGGAAGTCGAGCTTGTCGAGCCCCAGCTTCTCGGCCATCACATCATAGAGCTGTTCCTGGGCGATGGTCGCCTGCGGCACGCCGAATCCGCGGAAGGCGCCCGAGGGCACCGCATGGGTGTGGACCGCGCGCGTCAGCGCCCGGTAGGCCGGCACGAAATAGGGACCCGACGCATGGACCGGGACGCGGTTGGCGACGGTCGGTCCCCAGGACGCATAGGCGCCGGTGTTGAAGTCGCCGGCGAAATCCATCGCCGTGAGCTTTCCGTCTTTATTGGCACCGACCCGCACCTGCATGCGCCCGGGATGGCGCTTGGTCGTGGTCGCCATCGATTCGTTGCGGGAATAGACCATGCGCACCGGCTGCCTGAGATGCCAGGCCGCGACCGCGATGAAGGGCTGTACCGAAAGGTCAAGCTTCGCGCCGAAGCCGCCGCCGACCGCGGTCGGGATGATCCGCACCGAATCCTGCGGGATGCCCAGGATCTTCGCCACATCGTCGCGGTCCATATAGGGCGCCTGGGTGCAGGCCTGCACCTCGATCCGGTCGCCCACCCGCCGCGCGATGCCGGCCTCGGGCTCGATATAGGCATGCTCGACGAAACCCGTCTCGAAAACGCCTTCGACGACGGCATCTGATTGCGCCAGCGCCGCCGCGACATCGCCGCGCTCAACCCGGCCGCGCACCAGGATGTTGCCGGCACGGGCCGCATGTACCAAAGGCGCCTTGTCGGCCAAGGCCGCAGTGAGGCTCATCAGCGCCGGCAGCTCTTCCCAGGTGACCGGGAATTTTGCGAGATCCAGCGCCTCGATGGTCCGTGCGTCGCCGACCACGGCGGCGATGGCCTCGCCGCGAAAGCGCGTTTCGCTGACGGCGAAGACCGGCTGGTCGGCGAAGGGGCCGATCACGCCAAAACAATTCTCGCCCGGCACGTCGGCGGCGGTGAAGATCCGCGCAATGCCGGGATGGTCGTCGAGATAGGATGTGAGATCGCCGATGGTGAAGCGCGCATGATGATAGGGCGCGCGGATGGCACGCAGCAGCAGCGCGTCATGGGGATGCGCATCGGCGCCGAACACATCGCTGCCCTCGACCTTGCGCTGACCGTCCAGCCGGTCGATGCGCGCACCGACCGCCTTGCCCGCCAGCGGTCGCGCCTCGGCCGCAACCGGTTTGCCCGCATCCATCACCGCGGCGATGATCTTCCGGTAGCCGGTCCAGCGGCACAGCACGCCGCCCAGCGCATCCTGCACAGCATCTTCGCTGGGTGACGCGTCGCGGGCCAGCAGTGCGGTTGCCGCCACCAGCATGCCCGGCGTGCAGATGCCGCATTGCGCGGCTCCATGCCGCAGGAAGCTCTGCTGCAATTGGCGCGCGATGGGTGATGCCGCCGGCAATCCCTCGATGGTTGTCACCGACCGGCCGGCGACCTGGCCCAGGGCCATCAGGCACGCGCAGCTCGTCTCGCCATCGATGAGCACGGTGCAGGCGCCGCAATCCCCGGCATCGCAGCCGATCTTGGTGCCGCCAAGTCCCAGTTCATCGCGCAGCACGCGGCTGAGGCGCCATTCCGCGGGCACCGCGACCGCGACGGCGCGGCCGTTGAGGGTGAAGTGTGTGGCGGCGTCGGTGTCGTACATGATCAGCGCCCGCCTGTCTTGCTGCGCAATTCGTAGCAATCCTGCACGGCGCGGCGGATGAGGATCGCGGCCGCATCGCGCCGATAGGCGGAACTTGCCCGCACATCGTCGATCGGCGTCAGCCTCGCAAGGCGCCCTGCCGTCACGCAATCTGCAATATCGATCACCGACCGACTGCCGATCAACGCCGCTTCCAGCTCCGGCAGGCGCTGGGCGACCGCCGAACAGGACCCGATCGCGACCCTGGCATCGGCGATGGCGCCATCGGCATGGCGTCGCAGTGCCACAGCGATCATGGCGATCGAGATGACCAGATAGCGCCGGGCGCCCAGCTTGGAAAAATGGCTGATGAGGTCGCCATTGGCGCGCGGCACCAGGATGGCCGTGACGATCTCGTCTGGCGCCAGCGCCGTCTGTCGGTTGCCAAGGATGAAGGACTGGAGCGGCACCTCACGCTGGCCGCGTGGCGAGGCAAGCTCGACCCGCGCATCCAGCGTCAGCAAGGGCGGTACGCTGTCGGCGGCGGGCGAAGCGTTGCACAGATTGCCGCCGATGGTGCCGCGGTTCTGGATCTGGACCGAGCCGATCTCACGCGCCGCTTCCTTCAGCGCGTCGAAACCGCTGGGCAGCGGTGCCGCCACGATCTCGCTCCAGCTGCTGGCAGCACCCAGGCGGATCGATTCCGTTCCAACCGAGATCGCCCGCAGCTCCGGCAGGCGCGAAATGTCGATCAGCGGGTCACGCACCGCCGTCTGGCCGAGCGCCGGGAAAAAGTCGGTGCCGCCGGCCAGCAGCCTGCCCCGATGCTGCGCGAGAAGATCGATGGCTGCCTTCAGCGATGCCGGCTGCAAAAACATGCAGGCTGGGTTCCTCTCACAGGGCGGTCGACGGCGAGTCCGGCCGGAAATGACCCCGGTCGAATTCATTTGTATGCAAATAATTGTCCCGCCGACCGGGCGAAGCGTCAAGGGCCTAGTTTGCCGATTGCGCCGAGGGTGCGAATCCCAGAAGAATGGCGCCTTTCCAGGCAGGCAGATGCACAGAGACAGGCCCCATAACCCCCGCCGGCGGGTCTTCTTCATGGTCCTGGCCTGGCTCTGCGCCACCGCCTGGCCGGCATTCGCCCATACCGGTGGCGGCGGATTCGTGCTGCTCCTCCCCACCGGCTACTATCTCGCCGGCGGCACGCTCGCGGTCCTCGTCTCCTTCATCCTCGTCTTCCTGCTTCCGACAAGACCCCTGGAGCGCCTGGCCGCCGCGCGCCTCGATCTGGGTGAGATCCGGCTTCCGTCGCAGGGTCTTTGCAGCGCCCTCAGCTTCGCTTTGCTGCTCCTGCTTCTATTCGCCGGCATCTTCGGCAGCGCCGATCCGCGTCTCAACCCGCTGCCGGTCTTCATCTGGTCGCTCTGGTGGGTGGGCTTTACCTTCATCCAGGCCCTGTTGGGCGATCTCTGGCACCGGCTCAACCCCTGGATGGCGCCTTACCGGCTGATCATGCACCTTCTGCGGCGTGGGGAGCCCTCGCTCCCCTATCCCGACCGGCTCGGCTATTGGCCGGCACTCCTCGGCTTCGGCGGCTTCGCCTGGTTCGAACTGGTCGACCTCGCCCCTGATGATCCGGTGCGCCTTGCCATCGCCGTCCTGCTCTATGCCGTCCTGACACTTGCCGGCATGGTGCTGTTCGGCGGTGATGTCTGGCTGGCACGCGCCGATCCCTTCAGCGTCTTCCTGCGCCTCATCGCCCATCTCTCGCCGCTCGACCCGGTGGCGGCGGATAACGCGCGGCCCAACCATCGCCGCTTCTATCTCGTCCTGCCGGGCAGCCGCTTGTTCAAGCTCCCAGCCATGCCTTTGAGCGGCGTGCTGTTCGTGCTGTTGACGCTCAGCGCCGTCTCCTTCGACGGCCTCGCCAAGACTTTCTGGTGGCTGGACCAGGGCGGTATCAATCCCCTGGAATTCCCCGGCCGCAGCGCCGTGACGGAACTCAACAGCATCGGCCTCTTCGGTACTTGGGCAATCTTGGCGTTGGCCTATCTGCTGGTGGTGGGTCTCGGCCGTCTCATCAATCCGGCGCTGCCGGCGGGCCGCGCGGGCGGCATTCTCGTGGTCAGCATCATCCCGATATCGCTCGCCTATCATTTTTCGCACTACCTCACGGTGCTGCTGGTCGATATGCAATATGCGGCGCTGGCTTTGTCCGACCCGCTCGGCCGCGGCTGGAATTTGTTGGGCCTGGAGCGGAGCTATGTCACGACCTCCTTCCTGAGCAACTATCATTCGGTGGTGATGATCTGGAACCTGCAGGCAGGCGCGGTGGTGGCTGGCCATCTCGTCGCCGTTGCCGTGGCGCACATCCTCTGCATGCGGCTGGGCGGCACCGGCTGGCGCGCGCCATTTGGCCAGGTGCCGCTGGCGGCGCTCATGGTGCTCTACACCTTGTTCGGCCTCTGGCTGCTCTCTGCGCCTGTCGCCGGTTGATTCGCGTCGCCGGTTGAGTTTTTGCCGATCACGTGATTTAGTTGGGAGATTATTTGTATGCAAACGGTCGTCATAAGACCGAAGAAAAGCATGTTGATTCTGCGATCCACTCACGACAGGGAGTAGTGCTATGAATCAGAAGACGCCGCTCATCGGCGGAAAAAAGAGCCTGATCACAAGACGTTCCGCCCTCAAGACCCTCGGTGCCGCCAGTGCGCTCGCCCTCTCGCCGGGCTATGTGCGCTACGCCCAGGCACAGACATCCGAACCCTTGAAGCTGGGCTTCCAGCTGCACAGCACCGGCATCGGCGCCGGCTATGGCCGCTGGTACGACCGCACCACCCAGGCCGCCGCGAAGTTGATCAATGAAGCTGGCGGCATCGCCGGCCGTCAGATCGAGATCATCACCGAGGATGACGGCACGGACCCCAAGCGCGGTGCCGAGGTGGTCGAGAAATTCGCCAGCCAGCACAAGGTCGATTTTGTTTTCGGGACTCTCTTCTCGCATGTCGTGATCGGCTCGGCGCCCCGCGCCGGCGAACTCAAGATGCCCTATTTCGTGGTGAGCGAGGGCTATCACGTCGCCTCCGGCGCTCTCAACCGCTATGTCTTCCAGCCCGGCATCACCGATGTCCGCTCGCAGGTGAGTAGCATGGCGCCGTGGATCGCCGGCAATCTCGGCAAGAAGGTCACCATGATCTTCCCGGACTACGCCTTCGGCCACGATCATCGCGACTTCTTCTCGGCAGCCATCGAGAAGCAGGGCGGCAGCATCGCGGCCCTGCTGGCGATTCCGCCGACCGAGACCTCCTATACCAAGTACTTCCCGCAGATTCCGGCCGACACCGAGGTGATCTATCACGTCATGGTAGGGCCGGGCGTGCTCACCTTCGTCAAGGAAATGGGCAAGCATTTCGGCTCGAAGCGCCCGCAGATCTTCGGCTTCATCGATTCCCTCGAAGCGGTCGATCTTGCGAGCCCCGGCCTCGAATTCCTCGACGGGACCTATTTCTGGGAAGCCAATCCGCGCTATGCCGGGGCCAATCAGACGCCGCATGACAAGTTCTTCCGCGAAAAGGTCGGCGTCGATGCGAACGGCGCCAGCTTGGATGATCCCAAGGACATCGCCACCTACTCGCACATGTTCGGCTGCTGGGAAACGCTCTACACGATCAAGCAGGCGGTCGAGGCCAGCGGCTACAAATCGGCCGCCGACAAGGGCGCGCTCATCGAGGCGGTCGAGGCGATGACGGCATTCCCCGCCGGCAACGAGCATCCGCAAGGTGACAAGACCTTCAATGGCAAGCGGCATCAATGCTATGGCCATCAATTCATCTCGAAGGTCGAAGGGCAGAAGCTGAACGTGGTCCACCAGACCTCGAGCGAAGACGGTCTCTACGAAAACGACACCGACTACACGAAGCAGCCGCTGTAGTTTGCCCCTCACCCCAACCCTCTCCCCGCCCGGAGGCGAATGCCGACCATCGTCGGCTGGCGCGGGGCGAGGGAGTTTCCATCGGGTCCGGCAAATAGCCCCTCGCCCCGCTTGCGGGGAGAGGGGTTGGGGTGAGGGGTACTTAAGCGAGATTCCCAAACCCAGTCATTCCTGCCAGGACAATCACCCTTGGATCTAGGTCCCCATCTCCTATTGGCTTTGCTGGAAGGTTGCGTGGCGGCGTTTGTTCTCGCCGTGACGGCGCTGGGTCTCTCGCTCGTCTTCGGCGTCATGCGCATCGTCAATGTGGCGCATGGTGAATTCTTCATGCTGGGCGCGGTCATCGCCTGGTGGATCACCTCGCTGGTCCCCGATGCGCCATTCTGGGGCTTCATGCTGGCGCTGGTCGGTGCACCCCTCGCCGTGGGCGCCATCGCCGTGGCGGCCGACGCGCTGGTGCTGCGGCGACTGAACTACGAGCCGGAAGCCACCATCGTTGCCACCATCGGGCCTCTACATCCTCCAGCAGCTTGTGCTCAGCATCTATGGCCCGGATGCGCGGCCGGTGGTGGCGCCGATCCAGTTCCGCATCGTGTTCCCCTGGTTCGGCTATTCCGGCTACAAGCTGGTGGCGGTGGGGGCCGCGTCGCTGCTGCTGCTTGCCGCCTGGTACGGTGTCACGCGCACGAAATTCGGCCTCATCATGCGCGCAACCCAGTTCGACCGCGAGACGGCGCAGGCATTCGGCGTGCCGGTGAAGCGCGTCTATGCCGCGGTCTTTGCCCTGGGTGCCATGCTGGCCGCGGTCGCCGGCGTGCTGGTGGTCCCGCTGCAGCAGGCTCATTATCTGATGGGCCTCGATCCGCTGCTCCTCTCCTTCATCGTCGTCATCATCGGCGGCTTGGATAGCCTCAAGGGCACGATCATCGCCGCCTTCGTCATCGGCATCAGCGACGGCATCATCTCCGTCTTCTTCTCGCCGACATTGGCCAAGATCATCGCGACCCTGGCTGTGGCGCTGGTCCTCGTGTTCATGCCGAACGGCCTGTTCGGGGGCAAGGCGCGATGATCGGCACGGACAAAAGGCTGCGCGTGCTGGCGCTTCATGGCGGCGTGGTCCTGGTGCTGTTCGCCCTTCAGTTCCTGCTGCCGGATTACGACCACACCAATTTCACCAGCATCATGGTGCTGGCGACCTACGCCATGGGCTACAACATCCTCGTCGGCTATACGGGCCTACTCAGTCTTGGCCATGCCATGTTCTTTGCCGCCGGCCTCTATGGCGCCGGGATGGGCGTCTATTATTTTGCCCTCCATCCGGTCCTGGCCTTTGTCATCGGCAGCGGCGCCGGCTTCGTCCTGGCAGCGCTCATCGGACTCATTGCCCTGCGCACCACGGGTGTCGCCTTCATGATCGTCACCATGATGTTCGCGCAAGCGGCCTTCCTGGTGACGCTCTATTTCAATGACGTGACTCATGGCGATGAAGGGCTGACCCTGACCCAGGCCGCACGCGGCTTCGATCTCCTGGGCTGGCATGTCGACCTCACCAATCCCACGCTGCGCTACAATCTTGCCTTGTCGCTCTTTACCGGCGCGCTGGTCCTGTGCCTCGCTTTGGTCCGCTCGCCGATCGGCCGCGTACTCGTCGCCATCCGCGAGAATGAGGAACGCACCCGGATGCTGGGCTACGATGCCCGCCACTACAAGCTGCTGGCCCTTTCTCTCTCGGGCCTGCTCTCGGGTGCCGCCGGGGCCGCCTATGTTCTCTTCTTCGGCTATGTCGGCTCCAGTTTCGCCGCCATCCAATATTCGATCTATCCGCTGCTCTGGGTACTGCTGGGCGGCGTCGGCACGGTGGTCGGCCCCGTCATCGGCACCCTGCTCATGTTCTATCTCATCGAAATCTCCCGCGACCATACGTCCAGCTACATGATCGTCGTCGGCGTGATGCTGGTGCTGCTCGTCCTCTGGTTCCCCAAGGGCATCGCCGGCACCATCCGCGCCCGCTGGTGGGGCTGGATCCCATGACCTTCCTTAGCACCCAGGCACTGACCCGAAGCTTCGGCGGCATCCACGCCGTGGCCGGCATCGATCTCGACCTGCGCCAGGGCGAGATCCGCGCCATCATCGGCCCCAACGGTGCCGGCAAGACCACCTTCGTCAGCATGATCTCCGGCCGTGTCGAACCCAGTTCCGGCGCCATCCTGTTCGAAGGCGAGGACATCACCGCCCTTCGACCCTGGGACCGCGTGTTGCGCGGCATCGTCTACACCTTTCAGATCACCAGCGTGTTCCGCAATCTCAGCTGCTTCGACAATGTGGCGCTCTCCGTACAACGCAGCCTCAGCAAGGGCCGCGCCATCTGGTACCGGCCCGATCCTGCCGAGGTGACTGCGGCTGTCGACAGCGCCCTGCACCGCGTTGGCCTGCTGACACGTTCCGCGGAACTGGCGGGCGAGCTTTCCTACGGGCATCAGCGATTGCTGGAAGTGGCGATGGGGCTCGCTTTGCAGCCCAAGCTGCTGATCCTCGACGAACCGACGCAAGGCCTCTCCGAACAGGAGATAGCCGACTTCTGCCGCCTGGTGAAGGAGATCGCGGCCGGCGCCACCATCCTCCTCATTGAGCATAATATGGACGTGGTGATGGAACTTGCCCACCGCATCACCGTCATGAACAACGGCACCCTCCTTGCCGAAGGGACGCCGGACGAGATCATGGCCAATCTTGACGTGCAACGCGCCTATCTGGGGACCTGATGCTGAAGGTCGATCGCATCAACTGCTTCTATGGCCATGTGCAGGTCCTGCGCGATTTTTCGCTCGACCTCGCCCCGGGCGAGGTGCTGTGCCTGCTCGGGCGCAACGGCGCCGGCAAAACCACCGCATTAAAGGCCATTATGGGCCTGATAAGTGTACGCCAAGGGAGCATAAAATTCGACAATGTCGAATTAACGTCACTGCCGCCCCATGACGTGGCGAAGCAGGGCATCGGCTACACGCCCCAGGGCCGGCGCCTGTTTTCCGACCTCACGGTCGATGAAAACCTGAAGATCGGCCTCATGACCCGCAACCGGGGAGCTGCCACACGCGCCCGCGTCCTCGATCTTTTTCCCATTCTGGCCAACCGCTTACAGCAACGAGCGGGCACGCTGAGCGGCGGCGAACAGCAGATGCTGGCCACCGCCCGCGCGCTCTGCGTCGAACCCAAAATCATGCTGCTCGACGAGCCGACCGAGGGCCTCATGCCCTTGATGATCAACAAAATTCTGGAAATCGTCGGCAAGCTCAAGGAAGCCGGCGTCGCCACGATTCTGGTCGAACAGCGCGTTGAATCAGCCCTCCACGTCGCCGACCGCATCGCCTTCATCGAGAACGGCCGCTCCGCCGAAATCGTCTCGCCAGAACAGATACATGCCGATCCCAGCCTGCTCCATCAATATGTCGGCGTCGGTGTTAGGAAGGCTGCGCGATGACGCGCATCATCATCCTCAACGGGGTGGGGAGCGCCGGCAAGGGCTCCATCGCCAAGGCCCTGCAAACGCTGACGGAAACGCCCTTCCTGCACGTCTCGATGGACGTCTTCTGCGAGATGCTGCCGGCCGCCTATTTCGACCATCCGGACGGCTTCATCTTCGAAACCATCGAGGAGAACGGCCACCCCTCGGTCGTCATCAAGACCGGCGCCATCGGTCAACGGCTCCTGCGCGGCATGCGCCACGCCATCGCCGCGATGGCCGCCGAGGGCAATGACATGATCGTCGACGAGGTCCTGCTGGGGTCCGAAAAAACCGAATACCGGCAATTGCTTGCACCCTACGAGGTATATTGGGTCGGCGTCTTTGCACCGCTCGATGTGCTTGAGCAACGCGAACGCCAGCGCGGCGATCGCCTGATCGGCCTCGCCCGCTGGCAATTCGACAAGGTCCACAAAGACATGACCTACGATCTTGAGATCGACACCAGCAAGGGCACGCCGCTTGAATGCGCTGGCGCGATCAAGCGGAAGTTCGGACTCTAGGCCGCAAGGGCCGCCGATTCCGTGAGTTTCACGCCGGCCGTCTGCATCTTCGCCACCGCCTCCTTGAGCGAGCCGCCAAGATCAATGGCGCGGCAGGCATCCATCACCACCTGCGTCTCAAAGCCGAGACGCCGCGCATCCAGCGCCGAATAGGCGACGCAGAAATCCGTGGCCAACCCGACCAGGGTCAGCTTGGTGAGACCACGTTCGCGCAGATACCCGGCAAGACCGGTCGGCGTCACGCGATCATTCTCGAAGAAGGCGGAATAGCTGTCGATCGCCGGGCGGAAGCCCTTGCGGATGACAAGTTCGGCCTTGGTCCAGGCAAGGCGACTATGAAACTCGGCGCCGTTGGTTCCCTGCACGCAATGATCCGGCCACAGAGTCTGCGCGCCATAGGGCAGCTCAACGCTGCCGAAAGGGGCTTGACCAGGGTGAGTGCTGGCAAAGCTCGAATGGCCGGCGGGATGCCAATCCTGGGTCAGCACCACATGCGGGCTGGCACTGATCAGACGATTGACCAATGGCACGATTTCGTCGCCGCCTCCGACAGCCAAGGCGCCACCGGGGCAGAAATCATTCTGCACGTCGATGACGATGAGCGCGTCGGTTTCGGCACTGGCTGCGGTCAAAATCGATCTCCTGGCGTAGGTCGCTGCGTGGCTGCTTCATCATAGGACAAGCACGGCTTTCCTTCCAAGCGAGCAGGGATGCTGGCGTCAATTTGAGCAGACTTGGCCTGGGCTGCCCAATTTCTGCGCAGAGTCAGTCGACAACCAGCCTTAACAGCCTGATTTCCGGGAGTTCGTAGCGACATACCGTCTGGCACCGCTCTTGCGTTGAGGTGGCGGCTGCCTGGTAAGCGGCCATTGGCGCTTGGGCAAAATTCAGGGTGGGGCGGATCGCGCAGATGGAGGGCAGCCTCGATATCAGATTTGCCGGCGCTGCCGACGGTCCGTCGCCGGCCAATACGCGGCTCGTCCATCTCGACCAGCGCGCACCGATGCGCGCGCTGTTTCCGCATTGCCCCAATATGGGCCTGCCGGTCACGGCCATCACCGCGACCTGCGGCGGCTTCACCGGCGGAGATCGCCTGTCCATCGCCATTGAGGTCGGCGAAGGCGCTGGCGTGATGGCGATCGGCCAGGCTGCGGAGAAGCTCTACCGCTCGACCGGCGCCGAGACGCTCATCGATGTGCGGCTCGATCTTAAGCGCGACGCGTGGCTGGAATGGCTACCGCAGGAAACGATCCTGTTCGACGGCGCCCGCATGCGCCGCCGCACGACACTCTCGATGGCGCCGGGCAGTGCTGCTCTGGCGGGCGAGATTCTCGCTTTCGGCCGCCAGGCGCGCGGCGAGGAATTGACCCATGGCCTCATCCATGACGGCTGGCGGATCGCCCGTGACGGCAAACTCGCCTGGGCCGACACCTTCCATGCAGCAGATGCGGATCTCACGGCAATGCTGGGCCACCCCACGGCACTCGCCGGTGCGCGTGCCAGTGCCATGCTGATCCATGTCGGCGCCAACCTCAAACAGGCACTCGATTGGGTGCGCGGGAAACTCAACGCCGCCAACAACGCCATGCGCGCCGCTGCCACGATCGTCAACGATGTGCTGCTGGTACGCTGGCTGGCGGACGATGCTTCCGATATCCGGCCGTCTTACGCCGCTCTGTGGATGGGCCTGCGTGCCTCGGCGCGCGGCCTGCCCGTCAACCTGCCGACATTCTGGCATGCCTGAAGGATTGCGCCCATGCGCCTGACCCCGCGTGAAAAGGACAAACTGCTCATCTCCATGGCGGCGATCGTGGCACGGCGCCGGCTTGAGCGCGGCGTGAAGCTCAACCATCCGGAAGCCATCGCCCTCATCTCCGACTACATCGTCGAGGGCGCACGCGATGGCAGGTCGGTCGCCGATCTCATGCGCGATGGCGCCACTGTCATCACCCGGGCCCAGGTGATGGACGGCATTGCTGAGATGCTGCACGAGGTTCAGGTCGAAGCGACCTTTCCGGACGGGACGAAGCTCGTTACCGTCCATCACCCGATCCGCTGAGGGGGCGAACATGATACCCGGCGAAATGTTGACCAAACCTGGCGAGATCGTGCTCAACGAAGGCCGCCCCACCGTGACGATCCGTGTTGCCAACAGCGGCGACCGGCCGATCCAGGTCGGCAGCCATTTCCATTTCTTTGAAACCAACACGGCGCTGACCTTCGACCGCGCGGCCGCCCGCGGCTTCCGCCTCGATATCCCGTCCGGTGCCTCGGTACGCTTCGAACCGGGACAGAGCCGCGAGGTCAATCTGGTCGCCATCGGCGGCGACCGCATCATTTACGGCTTCGGCGGTCTCGTCGACGGCAAGCTGGAGGGCTGAGACATGGCTTACCGGATGGATCGCGGCTCCTATGGCCTTACCTACGGCCCGACCACGGGCGACCGCCTGCGGCTGGCCGACACCAACCTCATCATCGAGATCGAGCGCGACCTCGGCATTCCGGGCGAGGAGGCTAAATTCGGCGGCGGCAAATCGATCCGCGACGGCATGGCGCAATCGCAGCGGACGCGGGCTGAAGGAGCTGTCGACACCGTCATTACCAATGCCGTGATCGTCGATCATTGGGGCATCATCAAAGCCGATGTGGCGATCAAGGGCGGCCGCATCGCCGCCATCGGCAAGGCCGGCAACCCCGACACGCAGCCCGGCGTCGATATCATCATCGGGCCGGGCACGGAGATCATCGCCGGTGAAGGGCGCATCCTCACGGCCGGCGGCGTCGATTCCCACATTCACTGGATCTGCCCGCAGCAGGCGGAAGAGGCGATCAATTCCGGAATCACCACCATGGTGGGCGGCGGTACCGGCCCGGCCGAGGGCACCTCCGCCACCACCTGCACGCCAGGCCCCTGGCATATCGGACGCATGCTGCAGGCGCTGGAAGGTGTGCCTGTCAATATCGGCCTGCTTGGCAAGGGGAACACGTCAAAGCCGGACGCGCTCATCGAAATGGTGCAGGCCGGTGTCTGCGGGCTGAAACTGCATGAGGATTGGGGCACCACACCGGCCGCCATCGACAATTGCCTGTCGGTTGCCGATGCGATGGACGTTCAGGTCGCGATCCATACCGATACCTTGAATGAATCCGGCTTCGTCGAGCGCACGGTGGCGGCGTTCAAGAACCGCGTCATCCACGCCTATCACACCGAAGGGGCGGGCGGCGGCCATGCGCCGGACATCATCAAGCTGTGCAGCCTGCCCAATGTGCTGCCGTCATCCACCAATCCGACGCGGCCTTTCACCGTCAACACTCTCGACGAACATCTCGACATGCTGATGGTGTGCCACCATCTTGACCCGCGCATCCCCGAAGACATCGCCTTTGCCGAAAGCCGCATCCGGCGCGAGACGATCGCTGCTGAGGATCTGATGCACGACATGGGCGCCATCAGCATGATGTCGTCGGACAGCCAGGCGATGGGCCGGGTGGGCGAGGTGATCATCCGCACCTGGCAGACCGCGCATAAGATGAAGGCGCAGTTCGGCAGTCTTTCCGGCGATCCGGCCGAAAACGACAACTACCGCGTCAAGCGCTACATCGCCAAATACACGATCAACCCGGCTGTGGCGCAGGGCATGTCGGCGGAGATCGGTTCGATCGCGGTGGGCAAGCTCGCCGATATCGTGCTGTGGCGCCCGGCCTTCTTCGGCGTGAAGCCGGACATGGTGCTGAAATGCGGCATGATCATCGCGGCACCCATGGGCGATCCCAACGCCTCGATTCCGAAACCGGAACCGGTCCATTACCGCCCGATGTTCGGCGCCTTCGGCGGCGCGCTCAAGGAATGCGCCGTGACTTTCCTCAGCGCCGCCGCCCTCGATCAAGGTGTCGGCAGCCGTCTCGGCCTGCAGCGGCAATTGGTGGCGGTCCAGAACACGCGCAACATCTCCAAGAAGGACATGATCCTCAATGACGCCATGCCGGATATCGAGGTCGATCCCGAGACCTATGAAGTGCGTGCCGACGGCAAGCTGCTGACCTGCGAGCCGGCGGCGGAGTTGCCGATGACGCAGCGCTATTTCCTGTTCTGACGATGACCCTCATGACCGATGATCTCAAACGCGCCACCGCCATCATCCCGTCCGGCTATTGGCCGGCGGCGCAGATGGTCGGTACCGTCACCCTCATCTATGCCGATCGCTGCCGACGGCGCATCCGTCTCGCCGATGACAGCGCCAAGCCCTTCCTGCTCGATCTCGAACGGCCGATGCGCCTTGCTGATGGCGACGGTCTGCAGTTGATGGGCCACGGCTTCATCAAGGTGGTCGCGGCGGTCGAGACGTTGCTCGAAGCCCGCGCCAAGGACGCGAAACATCTCGCCAGCCTCGCCTGGCATGTCGGCAACCGCCACACGGCGGCCGAAATGGTCGGCGATAACGCGCTCCGCCTGGTCGACGACGCGGTCCTGCGCACGATGCTGAAAGGCCTCGGCGCGGAACTCACCACCGTCCAGGCGCCGTTCCATCCGGAAGGCGGCGCCTATGCCGGCGGCGACGCCACCCATCACGATCATGAACATGGACCGCATACCCACACCCACTGACACAGGCGTCGGCACGGCCACGCGCCTGCTGACCTGGCTGTCGCCTGCCTTCCCGGTCGGCGGCTTCAGCTATTCCCATGGGCTCGAATATGCGATCGAGGCCGGCCTGGTGCGTGATGCGGCGAGCCTTATGGATTGGGTCGATGGAACCTTGCGCTTCGGTGCCGGTCGCAATGACGGGCTGTTTCTGCTGGCTGCGCATCGTGCTGCCTTGCGGCCGCCCTTTGACGATCTTGTCGCCATCGCCCATCAGGCAGCGGCCCTGCGCGGCACCGCGGAACTCGCCCAGGAAGCAACCGCGCAGGGCACGGCCTTCCTGCGTGCGGTCAGCAGCGGCTGGCCGGCTTATGCGACAGCCGAACCCGTGATGGCGCTCGCCCGTTGCCAGCTCACCTATCCGGTCATTGTCGGTTGTCTCAGTGCGGTCGCCGGCATTCCCGACGCGATGGCACTCGAAGCCTATCTCACCGCCTTCGCCAACAATCTCATCTCGGCCGGCATACGCCTCGTGCCGCTGGGCCAGAGCGACGGCCTGCGCATCGTGGCGAGCCTCGAGCCACGCATCATCGACTATGTGCAGACGCTTTTGCCGCTCTCTCTCGACGATCTTGGCGGCAGCGCGCTCGCCGTCGACTGGTCCAGCATGAAACATGAAACCCAATATACGAGGTTGTTCCGCTCATGACCCTTCCCATTCGCATCGGCATCGGTGGCCCGGTCGGCTCCGGCAAGACGGCCCTGCTCGAACGTCTGTGCCGCTGCCTGGCCGAAACCTATGACATCGCCGTCATCACCAACGACATCTATACCAGCGAGGATGCGGCCTTCCTCAACCGCGCCGGCGTGCTGGCGAGCGCGCGCATCTCCGGTGTCGAAACCGGCGGCTGCCCGCATACCGCGATCCGCGAGGACGCCTCGATCAATCTCGCCGCGGTCGATGATCTTGTCGGCCGATTTCCAAAACTGGAACTGCTGTTCGTGGAATCGGGCGGCGACAATCTCAGCGCCACCTTCTCGCCGGAACTCGCCGACCTCACCATCTATGTGATCGACGTCTCCGCCGGCGACAAGATCCCACGCAAGGGCGGGCCGGGCATCACGCGCTCCGACATCCTGGTGATCAACAAGGTTGACCTCGCCCCCATCGTCCATGCCGATCTCGACGTGATGGCGACGGATGCCAAGAAGCAGCGTGGAGAAAAGCCCTTTGTCTTCGCCAATATGCGCGTGGGGCTTGGCCTGGAGCGGATCATCGAATTGATCCTGGAACTGGGGGGCATGCCCAAGCGCAAGGCCGTGTTCGTGGAGCAACTGCCCGCGCTGCAGGATTGGAGCTAGCCCCGCAGCACCTGGCCACCATCGACCACCAGTGTCTGGCCGGTGATCCAGCTGGCCAGCGGCGAGGCGAGGAACAGCACCGCATTGGCGATCTCATCCGGTGCGCCATAGCGCTTGAACGGAATGCTGTCGCGCACCTCGGCATAGATATCCGGTGTTTCGGTGCGGCAGCGATCCCAATATCCACCGGGGAAATCCACCGAACCAGGTGCCACGGCGTTGACGCGGATCTTCTGTGCGGCGAGGCGCACGGCCTGTGAGCTGGTGAGGTTGATGAGTGCTGCCTTCGCCGCGGCGTAAGCCGGATCCTGGGCAGACGGCATCATGCCGGAGATCGAGGTGATGTTGATGATGGCGCCAGCCTTTGATTTGGCGAGGAAGGCTTCGGCAGCAGCGGCAGCGCGCACCGCCGCCATGACGTCGACATTGAAGCAATCGGCCCAATTGTCGCCGGTGTTGTCGATGCCGGACGCATTACATACCAGGATATCGACACCGCCCAAGGCGGCTGCGGCCTCGCCGACATAGCTCTTGATGGCCGCTTCCTGCGCGAGATCGCAGGTGGCGGCATGGGCCTTGTGGCCGAGCGCCGCGAGTTCCTTGCGCGTGATCTCCAGGTGCGGCAGCACCGCGTGCACAGATCGACATCGGCGCCGGCTTCGGCAAAGCCCAGCGCAATCGAACGACCGATGCCGCGGCTGCCGCCGGTAACGATCACCCGGCTGTTCTTGAAAGCGAAGGTCATGGTTCTTCTTCCTATTTGCCGGCGAGCATTGCCTCTATGAGCTCGACCACAGCCAGTCCTTCGGCAAATGTCGCGGTCTCGTTCGGCTTGCCGTCGAGAAGATCGGCGAGTGCATCAAGCTGCGAGGATGGCGGCAGGGCAGGACCCGCATCGCCCGCGTAATCGAGCTTGCTCCAATCGACGAGCGATATTTCACCCGCACTGCCGTTGACGGTGAAGCGGTTGTCATCGTCAACCTTGCCGCCGATGCCGGCATCGATTGTGAACTGGATCATCGGATGCTGGATTGTGGCCGTGAGCTTGGTCTCCGTGCCGGCCGGGCCGCGCGTGACCTCGCTGCCCACCAACGACCCCGGGCCGAACAGGCGGTTGGCGAGGAATACGAAATGCGAAATCACCTCGCGGGTGAAGCCGCCTTCCGCCGGTCCGGCCAGCCAGGCGCCGGCGCCTGATTGCCAGCTGCGCGGCCATTGCCCGAAGCGGACGCGGAGATGCGCACTTTCGATCCTGCCCAGCGCGCCGCTTTTCACGACGCGGGCGATGCGTACCGGCACGTCGCGGGCGGCGAAGGAGAAGTTGATCGCGGCCGGAATGCCGGCGCTCGCCACCAGATCGCAGCATACTTTCGCCGAGGCGGCGCTGGAGGAGAGCGGCTTCTCGCAGAAGATCGGCTTCTTCGCCAAGGCGGCGAGGCGCACGATCGCCTCGTGATGGGCCGGCGGTGTCGCGGTATAGATGGCGTCAACGCGCGGATCATTCACGACGGCCGCGGCATCGCTCAGGAGCGGAAACGGCACATTCGGGCGTGCCGGATCATTTCCCGCCACGACATGAAAACGCGGATGGGCATTGAGCAGCTCAGCCATTTCCTGCCCCATGACACCGAGACCGATGATACCGAAACCATAGCTTTTCATGGGATTGCCTTCAGGTCAGCGAATAGAACATGCGGAGGGAGGTGAGCAGCAGAAAGGCGGCAAAGCACCGGCGCAGCACGATTTGCGGCACGGTGTGGGCGACCTTCGCGCCGATGGGCGCAAAGATCAAGCTGCTCGGCACCAATGCCGCCACCGCCAGCAGATTGACATAGCCCAGCGACGCGATGGGCAGGGCGCTTTCATGCCAGCCAGTGACGACAAAGGTGAGCGTTCCCGGCACGGCGATGATCAGGCCGATCGCCGACGCCGTCCCCACCGCGCGGCGGATCGGATAGGAGCAGAGCGTCATTGCCGGGACCGACAGGCTGCCGCCGCCGATTCCCATCATCGCGGAGACACCGCCGATGAAAAGGCAGATCAGTTGCTTGATCGGTGTTCCCGGCAGTTTGTCGGTGAGATGGAAGTCGCTGCGCCCGATCGCGAGATAGCTTGCGACCAACAAGCTCATGATCGCGAAGATCAGGGTGAGGGTGGTGCCGCGCACTTCGCTGGCGATGAAGGATCCCAGGATGACGCCGAGGGCGATCCACGGCGCCCAGGATTTCAGCAGGGCCCAATCGATGGCACCGCGCTTGTTATGGGCGCGGAGCGAGATGATCGAGGTGGGCACGATCGAGCCCAGCGATGTGCCGACGGCGATATGCATGCGCAGATCATCGGGAACATCGAAGGCGATCAGTACCTGGAACAGCGCCGGCACCACGACGATGCCGCCACCCACACCCAGCATGCCGGCGAGGAAGCCGGAACCGCAGCCGGCCAGGGCCAGAAGGCCAACGAGCAACCAGATTTCGCCGCCGAGGTGGCTTGGCAGGTCCATGATCCCCACAATCAGGCGGGCAGAACGTTGAACTTCTCGAAGCTCACCGTCACCCGCTGTCCCTTTGCGATCTGTGCGCCGGCACTTTCCGGCGGCAAGGTTACGTCAAGGGAGAGGTGGGTATCAACCAATTGCACTTCGACGCGCGGCAAGGGACTGGCGCGAAAGACATGCTGGACGATGGCCGGCACGCCCGAACCGCCCTCGATCCCCAGTCTGATCTCTTCCGGCCGCACATAGGCGATACCCGTACCGTCCCGGCGGTTGCCGGCCTCAGTGACAGGAATGACCGTGCTGCCGATCCGGACTATGCCGTTGCTGATCTCGCAGGGGACGCGGTTGGCGCCGCCCAGGAACTCATAGACGAAGGCGGTCTCGGGCTTGTGATAGACCGCTTCCGGTGTCCCCACCTGTTCGATGAGGCCGTTATTCATGACGACGACCTTGTCGGCCAGTTCCAGCGCTTCTTCCTGGTCGTGGGTCACGAAGATGCTGGTGAGGCCCATGGTTTCATGCAGCCGCCGCAGCCAGCGCCGCAATTCCTTGCGCACCTTGGCATCGAGCGCGCCGAACGGTTCATCGAGCAGGAGGACAGAAGGTTCGATGGCCAGAGCCCGGGCCAGCGCCACGCGCTGCCGCTGGCCGCCGGACAACTGGCTGGGATAGCGGTCCCCTAAGCGATCGAGCTGCACCAGATGCAGCAGCTCGTCGACGCGGCGGTTGATCTCGGCCTTGTCCGGGCGGCGGTCGCGTGGGCGCACACGCAGGCCGAAGCCGATATTCTCGGCGACTGTCATATGCTTGAACAGGGCGTAGTGCTGGAACACGAAACCGACGCGCCGCTCGCGTAGCTTGCGGCCGGTCATGTCCTCGTCATTGAACAGGACCGTGCCGTCATCCTGTTGATCGAGACCGGCGAGGATGCGCAGCAAGGTCGTCTTGCCGGAGCCGCTTGGGCCCAGCAGCGCCACGAATTCGCCCTTGGCGATGTCGAGGTCGATGCCGCCCAGCGCCTTGAAGGTGCCGAATGTCTTGACGATGCCTTGTGCCAGCAGGCCCATGGGTGTCTCCTCTTGCGCCATCAGTGAGCCCGGCCGCCGCTGAGCCGGTCGCCGTAGCGCCATTCCAGGAAGGATTTGGCAGCCAGGGTCACCAGCGCCAGCAATGCCAGCAGCGAGGCGACGGCAAAGGCGCCGACGAAATCATATTCGTTGTAGAGAATCTCGACATGGAGCGGCATCGTGTTGGTCTGGCCGCGGATATGGCCGGATACCACCGAGACGGCGCCGAACTCGCCCATCGCACGCGCATTGCACAGCAACACGCCATAGAGCAGGCCCCAGGCGACGTTGGGCAATGTCACCAGGCGGAAGGTCTGCCAGCCGCTGGCACCCAGCGAGATGGCGGCCTCTTCCTCCTCGGTGCCCTGTTCCTGCATGAGCGGGATGAGCTCGCGCGCGACGAAGGGGAAGGTCACGAACACGGTCGCCAGCACCAGGCCGGTGATGTTGAAGATCACCTTGATACCCCAGGCGTCCAGAGTCGGCCCAAACCAGCCATGGGCGCCGTAGAGCAGTACATAGATGAGACCGGAGATGACCGGCGAGACCGAAAAGGGCAGGTCGACCAGGGTGAGGAGGATGCTCTTGCCGCGGAACTCGAATTTCGCGATCGCCCAGGCACCGGCGAGGCCAAAGACGATGTTGAGGGGGACGGCGATCGCTGCCACTTGAAGCGTGAGGAGGATCGCCGCGCGGGCATCAGGCTCGACAACGGCGGCGAAATAGGCGCCAAGCCCATGCCGCAACGCTTCGAGGAAGACGGAGATGAGCGGCAGGAACAGGACCAGGATGATGAAGCCGAGGGCGAGGCCGATGAGGCCCCAGCGCACGATCGCCGGGTCCTGCAGGGCGAGGGGCTTGCTGATGCGCGTGGAACTGCTCATCGTGAACGATCCTCGTGCCGCCGCGCCCAGCGCTGGATCATGTTGAGCACCAGCAGCATGACGAAGGAGATGGCCAGCATGACGACGGCGATGGCGGCGGCGCCCGCATAGTCGAACTGCTCCAGCTTGGAGACGATCAGCAACGGGGCGATTTCGGATTTCATCGGCATGTTGCCGGCGATGAAGATGACCGAGCCGTACTCACCGACCGCGCGCGCGAACGCCAGCGCGATGCCGGTCAGGAGCGCCGGCATGATCGAAGGCAGGATGACCAGGACAAAGACCTGCAGCCGGTTGGCACCGAGACTGGCCGAGGCTTCCTCCAACTCCGCCTCGAAATCGAGCAGCACCGGCTGCACCGTGCGCACCACGAAAGGCAGGCCGATGAAGATGAGGGCGATGACGATGCCGAGCGGGGTGAAGGCGACCTTGATTTCCAGCGGCGTCAACAACGACCCGATCCAGCCATTGGGCGCATAAAGTGTCGTGAGCGCGATGCCGGCAACCGCCGTCGGCAAGGCGAAGGCCAGATCCACGAAGGCATCGATCAGGCGCTTGCCGTGAAATTCATAGCGAACTAGGACCCAGGCGATGATCAACCCTAACACGCCTTTGATGAGGGCCGCGATCGCCGCCGTGCCGAAACTGACGCGCAAGCTGGCCAGCACACGCGGCGTCGTCACCGTGTCGAAGAATCCCGCAAGGCCCAGTTCGGCCGGGCGCATGATCAGGGCAGCCAGCGGCAGCAGGACAATGATGCTGAGATAGAAGAGGACATAGCCCAAGGTCAGGCCGAATCCCGGCAAGACGCTCGGTCGTTTCCAATTCCCCAAAATGCCGGCTTGTGCGGTCATCACCCACCCATGAAACAGCAGTCCCAGCCTTGGCCATAGGCCTCAGCCAAGGGCGATTATATCTATCTTCTTACTAGTGTATTTGCCCAAAAAACGGTGGGAAAT
Source organism: Rhodospirillaceae bacterium (assembly GCA_016712715.1). NCBI lineage: Bacteria > Pseudomonadati > Pseudomonadota > Alphaproteobacteria > Rhodospirillales > Rhodospirillaceae > Rhodospirillaceae bacterium. The sequence continues at coordinate 1,639,767 of JADJQM010000001.1, read as the reverse complement.
TGACCCCGCCCCGGATGCTAGATTCCGTCTCCCATGACGAGTTCCGCCGCTCGGCCATCGAGCACGTCTGACAGGCTGGTGCGGTCGAGGATGCCGGAGGAGGCGTCACGCACCTGCTTCAGAATCCGGCGGATGACGCAGGTCGCCTCATCCTCGCAATCGACGCAGCGGCGATAGGCGGTGAGGCTGGCGCAGGGCAAAGCGGCGAGCGGACCATCGATGAGGCGAATGACCTCACCAAAGTGAATATCTTCCGGGGACTTCGCCAGGGCGTAGCCGCCATGCTTGCCGCGAAAGCTCTGCACGAAGCCATTTCGCTTCAGTTCCAAGAGGATAAGCTCCAGGAACTTGCGCGGCACGGCCTGTTTGGCAGCAATTTCGGCGATCCCGACCGGTTCTTCGGATTTTGCCTGGGCTAGATAGAGCAGGGCCCGCATGGCGTATTTGGCTTTTTGCGACAGCATTCTGAAATCTCTATAGGGTAACTAGAGAATATGTCTTGGAATGGAAATGTCAAGCATTCGGGACATCAATATCGACCTTGTGATCAGGACTTATCGCCGACCGATGTGAGTCTGTCCAGGAATGGTGAAATCAACCCCTGGCCGCTGACCGGATCGCTCCCCATAGCGACCGCAGTGGCGATGCCGATCGCCGATGAGACAGGATTGTGGGTGCCGCTGCCGGCGCGCAGATTCATGACCAAGGTCGGGCAGAGGAACAGGGCAAGTTGGATAAGCCGCCGCCAATTTGCCGGCAGCAGGTTCTGCGCCGCCAACGCGCGGAGGAGCGGGCGCCACAGCAGATCGATCTTGGCATCGAGCAGCGCCAGGCGGACCGGGCTCGGGTGCCAATCCGTTTCGATCTCCAGCATGTCGTCGGCGCGCCGCGCCCTCGCCTGATAGCGCGTGGCGGCCGCGGCCGGGTCATAAAGCCAGAGCGGATGCGCGAAGACATTATGGAAGGTGGTCTTCACCTCGGCGAGCAAAGCCGGCACATGGCGACCCGCAAAGGCCGGGTCGAACATCACCAATTGGGCCTCCGGCCCATGGTCCTCAAACCAGACATTGGCGTTATGCGCATCGCCATGTGCGGTGACACCACCTGATCCGGCAAAGTTCTCTGGTGCGAGCTGCGTGAAGGCCTCGTTGAACAAGGTTTCCAGCGTGTCGCGGTAGCGCACGCCATTCACGACGATCTGCAAATCCTTCAGTTCATCCCAGGACAAGGTCACCCCGGGAAACTCAAACCTTTGGCCGCGATAGAAACTGCCGAATCGCCCGCCGATGATTCCAGGCTTGTCGGCATCGACCAGCCGTGCCTGGAACAGGCGGTGGATCGGTTCCGCCGCCGATTGCGCGGAATCGATCGGATGCAGCGTTCGCATATAGACCGCCATCAGTTCTTCATTGAGCCGCCGTTCCGCCGCGACGGCCCGCTCGATGGCCGCCCGGTCGTTGATGAAATCCAGTTCTTTCAATACATCGGCGAAGCGGCGATCGTCGCGGCGGCGATAGACCAGGATCTGCTCCCCGGGTTCGGTCGAAACATGGATCGGCTGATCGACCGGCAGCCCGGCCTCCGCCAGCAGGCCGGCGCGGTAATATTCGCCGGCCATCGCCTCCTCATTCTCCTCCTGATGGAATTTGAAGAAATAGGGCTGGCCGGCCGCCATGAAGAACCCGTTCAGGGAATTCAGGCTGTAGATATCGATATTGATGCGGATGTCTTCGGCCGTGAAGTCGAACTTGTCCTGCAGGAGCCCGCCGATCAGGCGTGCCGCTCCGAGGAGATCGCCGGCCTTGGCCAGCGATCTGGCGCGCGCGGTAACGGAAAGGGCGGGGAGTGGCATGACAGGCGGGTCTTTTCGGCTATGCTGCGATCTTCAGTTCTGACTTCTAGCGCGGGCTTCCCATGAAAGTCGATCCTACCAATTCTGTCCTGGCCCGTTTCAGCCTAGACGGCAAGCGCGCGTTGGTGACCGGCGCCAGCCGCGGCATCGGCCAGGCCATCGCCATCGGTCTGGCCCAGGCCGGCGCCAAGGTCGCGGTCAGTGCGCGGACCAAGGCCGGCCTCGACGAAACCCTCGCGAAGATTCCCGGCGGCGTCGCCATCGCGATGGATGTTTCCGACGTCACCGCCTGCCGGGACGGCGTGGCTGCTGCCGCCCAGGCACTGGGCGGACTCGACATCCTCATCAACAATGCCGGCGTTGAGCAGGTCTGCCCGTCGCTCGATGTCGATGAGGCCCTGTGGGACCGTATCCTTGATACCAACCTCAAGGGTGCCTTCTTCTGCGCCCAGGCTGCAGCCAAGGTGATGCAGCAGGCCAAGCACGGCGGCTCGATCCTCAACATGTGCTCGCTGACCTCGGAAGTGGGCGTGCCGACCGCCGTGCCCTACGGCTCGTCGAAAAGCGGCCTCCTCGGCATGACGCGGGCGCTCTCCGCCGAATGGGCGCCGCTCGGCATCCGCGTCAACAGCCTGGGGCCGGGCTATTTCCGGACGGCCCTCACCGACGTGTTCTATGAAAATGCCGATTGGTCCGCCGCCATGCTGGCCAAGATCCCGCTGCAGCGCTTCGGGCAGCTCGATGATCTGGTGGGTGCGGCAATTTTCCTCAGTTCCGACGCCTCAGCCTACGTCACCGGAATTTACATGCCGGTCGACGGTGGCTATCTTGCCTCGATCTGACTTCCCCAGAATCTGACTGAATGGACAAGCCCATGGCCGGCAGCGTCAACCTGCACGATCTCGCGCGCCTCAGCCCCGAGGCCCGCAGCACCCTCCTCAAGCGCTCTGAGGCGGATCTCGGCCCCTTCCTCGACCGCGTCCGCCCGATCATCGCAGCGGTGAAGGAAGAGGGCGATGTGGCGCTGGCTCGCTTTGCCAACGAGTTCGATAAATCGCCAGTGAAAGCAGGCGAGATCGCGGCGACCCAATCGGATTTCGACGCCGCGTTCAAAGCAGTGGAGCCCGAGGTCATTGCCGCGATCGAATTCGCCGTCGCCAACATCCGCAAGTTCCACACCGACCAGAAGCCCGAGGAGATGTGGCTCCACGAGATGCGACCCGGCGCCTTCGCCGGCGATCGCTTTCGTCCCATCCCCTCGGTTGCCTGCTATGTGCCGCGCGGCAAGGGGTCGTTCCCCAGCGTCGTGATGATGACGACCATTCCCGCCGTCGTCGCCGGCGTGAAGAACATCTGCGTCGTCACACCACCGGGTCCGGACGGCAAGATCGACGCGGCGACCCTCGTGGCGGCGCGCCTCGCCGGCGTCGACAAGGTCTATAAATGCGGCGGCGCGCAGGGTGTGGCGGCGGTGGCCTATGGCACTGAGACCGTGCCCAAATGCGCCAAGATCGTTGGGCCGGGTAGCCCCTATGTCGTGGCCGCCAAGCGGCTGCTGGCCGATGTCATCGATCCCGGCATTCCGGCCGGCCCCAGCGAATCCATCATCTTCGCCGACGCGACGGTGGATGGCCGCCTGGCCGCCCTCGATCTGCTGGTCGAAGCGGAGCACGGCCCGGATTCATCGGCCTATCTGGTGACACCGTCGCTCAAAGTGGCCGAAGCCGCCATCAAGGCGCTGCCTGATTATTGGGCAAAGATGTCGGAGCAGCGGGTCGCCTTCTCCTCCGCCGTCCTCATGGGACGTAGTGGCGGCGTGGTGTTGACCCCCGATGTCGACAGCGCCATGGCCTTCATCAACGACTACGCGCCGGAACATCTGGAAATCCTGTCCGATGAACCCTTTGCCTATCTCGGCCGGATCGAGAATGCGGGCGAGGTGCTGCTCGGCAAGCACACGCCGGTGACGCTGGGCAATTTCGTGCTCGGCCCCAATGCCGTGCTGCCGACCAGCAGGGCCGCCATGACCCATTCGCCGCTCTCGGTCTTCGACTACATGAAGCGCATCTCGGTGGGCTACGTGACCTCGGCCGGCTATCCGGAACTGGCCAGACACGCCCGCGTGCTTGCGACCTATGAGGGTTTTGACGCCCATGCCAACGCGGTTTCCGAGATTCGCACCAAACTGCTGAAGTAGTCGGGGCGTTTGCTTGACAATATTCCGGGCGGGCCATCACTATCGCCGCCGGAACGGGGAACCACGTGCAGACAGGGAGAACAATCATGAACTGGACCTTCAATCGGCGTCAGATCTTGCAGGCTGGCGCTGCGACGCTCGCCATGACCGGCATCAGCAAATCGGCCTTCGCCCAGGCCATTCCGACGACGCCCGAAGCCGGCGCCATCAAGATGGCGATCGAGCCCTGGCTCGGTTACGGCCAATGGCATATTGCCGCGAAGAAAGGCCTCTTCGCCGCAGCCGGCCTGCCGGAAGTTGAAGTCGTCAACTTCAACACCGACGCCGACCTCAATGCGGCGCTCGCAGCCGGTCAGGTCCAGTGCGGCAACATCGCCACGCATACCGCGATGGCCTTTGCCGCCGCCGGCCTGCCGATCAAGATCATCGCCTTGCTCGACGTCTCGATGACCGCCGATGCCATGATCACCGATGGCTCGATCGCCTCGATTGCCGATTTGAAGGGCAAGCAGGTCGCGTTCGAGGAAGGCACCACCAGCCATATCCTGCTGAACTACGCCTTGGCGCAGAACGGCATGACCCTCGATGACGTGCAGAAGGTGCCGATGCCGGCCTCCGACGCCGGTTCCGCGCTCATCGCCGGCAAGGTGCCGGTCGCCGTCACCTACGAGCCTTACCTGACACTCGCCATGCAGCAGAATCCCAAGGTGAAGATGCTGTATTCGGCCGGCGAAAATCCGGGTCTCATCTCCGACGTCTTCGTCGTGCGCGAAGATTTCCTCGCTGAAAAGCCGGGCCAGGTTCTGGCCCTGCTCAAGGCCTGGGACGCCTCGGTTGCCGATTACAAGGCCGACACCGCCGGTGGCCGCGCCATCATCTCGGAAGCCGTGGGCGCCAAGCCCGAGGAACTGGCGACCGCGTTTGACGGCGTGACCTATTACACGATCGGCGAGAACAAGACCCAGCTCAGCGGCGATTTCGTCAACAAGGTCGTGCCGGAAGTTAAGAAGGCGGCCCTCTCGGCCGGCCTGCTCAGCGCCGATGTCGACCTTGCCAAGCTGATCGACACCCGCTTCGTCGAGGCGTTCTAAATCCATGCCGGGGGAGTCACGCCAACCACGCACTCCCCCGGCCAGGGTTTCCTCCGGATTGTTCTCGCTGACGGCCTCGGTCGGGTCGCGTCAGTTCATCACCATCGCGGTTCTGGTTTTTTTCGCGCTTGGCCTCGTCTGGTGGCTTGTCACCAAGGCCGGCTGGGTGACGCCGCTGTTCCTGCCGCCGCCCGAAAAGGTCCTGGAGCGCCTCCAGGAACTGGCGGTGAGCGGCAAGCTGCTCGACGACATGCTGATCAGCATCTACCGAATCTCGCTGGGCTTCCTCATCTCGACCGCGTTTGCTTTGCCGATCGGCATTCTCATCGGCTCCTACCGCGCCTGGGAAGCCATGATCGAGCCGCTGGTCGATTTCATCCGCTACATGCCGGTGGTGGCCTTCGTGCCGCTGACCATCCTGTGGACCGGCACGGGCGATGCGCAAAAATTTCTCATCATCTTCATCGGCACCTTCTTCCAGCAGGTGCTGCTGGTCATGGACAATGTGAAGTCCGTGCCGCGCGATTTCATCAATCTCGGCCGCACCCTGCAGATGCCGGAGAGCCGGATTCTCGCGCGCATCATCCTGCCCTCCGCCATGCCGGGGATCTGGGATTCGATGCGCATCAGCCTGGGCTGGGCCTGGACCTGGCTAGTGGTGGCGGAGTTGGTGGCGGCAACCTCGGGCCTCGGCTACCGCATCACCACCGCGCAGCGTTTCTTCCAGACCGACACCATTTTCGGCTATCTGCTGTTGCTGGGCGTGCTCGGCCTTGCCACCGACCAGGCGATGAAATGGGGCAGCCGCAAGCTGTTCCGCTATCTGAGGCAGTCGCGATGATCGCCCCCAAGCTCGTCATCTCCAATCTCGGCAAAACGTTCCATGGCGACCGCGGCGACGTGGTGGCGCTGTCGGGCGTCGATCTCACTTTGGGCGAAAACGAATTCGTCTCGCTGGTCGGAACATCCGGCTGCGGCAAGTCGACCCTGCTCTCGATCGTGGCGGGTCTCGAAAGCCATGATGCCGGTTCCGTCACCATCGAAGGCAAACCCATCAGCGGCCCCGGCCTTGATCGCGGTGTGGTCTTTCAAAGCTACACCCTGCTGCCCTGGCTCACGACGCTGGGCAATGTCGAATTTGCGCTTCTCGCCGCCGGCAAGTCGCGCAAGGACGCCCGCGACATTGCCCGGTCTCATCTGTCGCTGGTCGGCCTCGACGGTTTTGCCGATGCCTTCCCCAGTGAACTTTCTGGTGGCATGAAGCAGCGTGTCGCCATCGCGCGCGCACTCTCCTACCGCCCCAACATGCTGCTGATGGACGAGCCGTTCGGTGCGCTCGACGCCTTGACCCGCCATCACATGCAGGAATTGCTGGCCCGCATCTGGGAACAGCATCGCCTCACCGTGCTGTTCGTGACCCATGACGTGGAGGAGGCGGTCTATATGTCGGACCGTGTCGCCGTCATGTCGAACCGCCCCGGCCGTATCAAGCGCATCATCGATATCGACCTGCCGCGCCCGCGCACCTATGAGATGATGGGATCGCTCGAATTCACGAAATTGCAGCGCGAGGTGCTGGCCGAAATCCGTGCCGAATCCATCGCCATCGCGGCGCTGGGCGACGCCCTCGCGTGACGCCATGAACCGCGCCGACTATCTCGCTCAGGATGGTATCGGTCTTGCCGATCTCATCCGGCGGCGTGAGGTGTCCGTGGCCGAGGTAGAGATCGCGGCGCGCGACGTCATTACCGCGGCCAATCCTCAGGTCAATGCCATCGTCGATTTGTTCCTCATGCCGGTGGCGGCGGAGACTGCGGGCGGCATGTTCGAGGGTGTGCCTTTCCTGCTGAAGGATATCGGCGGCGCGCTCGCGGGTGTGCGCACGACGGGCGCCTGCCGCTATCTCGGCGCCTTGCCGCCGCCCAATGTCGATGACGTCTTGACCGCGCGCTTCAAGGCGGCGGGTCTGCAGATCATGGGGAAGACCAATCTCCCCGAACTGGGTTTCAACGTGACAACCGAGCCGGATATGTTCGGCCCCAGCCGCAATCCGTGGAATCTCGCGCATTCGACCGGCGGCTCTTCCGGCGGGTCGGCTGCGGCGGTGGCGGCCGGGATGGTGCCCTTGGCGCATGCAACCGACGGGGCGGGCTCGATCCGCATTCCGGCTGCTGCCTGCGGGCTTGTCGGATTGAAGCCGTCACGGGGTGCCTTGCCGCAGGGCCCCGCCCATGCCGACATCTATGCCGGATTGGTGAGCGAAGGTGTCGTCAGCCGCACGGTCCGTGACAGTGCCGCGGCGCTCGACATCATGTACGACGCCGATGCGGGGGCGCCCTATGCGGCCCCCGCGGCGCCGGCTGGTGGGTTCCTGGCCGCATTGGCGCGGAAGGGGCCGCGCCTGCGCATTGGTATCAACCATCAACACCTCGCCGATGTGATCCTGGATCGGAACGCCTTGCGCGCGCTCGAGATCGCGGCGGCATTGCTGAGCGATCTCGGCCATCACGTGGCGTCGATTGCCTTGCCGATCCTGGAGGAGGATCTTCACGTCCCGCGCCAGGTCTATCTCGCCCAGGTTTGCGCCCAGGCCGCGGCCGATGCAGTTGAGCTTGCGCGCCTGCTGGGCCGTGGCCCACGCGACGACGAGATGGAGATGATCAACCTCGCCGCGATTGAAGCCGGCCGCCGGATGACGGCCTCGGATTATGTCGGCAGCATTCGGCAGGGCCAGAATTTCGCGCGGCGGATGGCGCTGCTGTGGGACGATGTGGATGTGCTGTTGACACCGGCCTTGGCCGGACCGGCACCCAGGCTCGGCGCCTTTCCGACCGATCATGACGATGTCACCGAGCATGTGGCGCGGATGCTGCGCTTCTCGCCCTTTACCGCGACCTACAATGTGACCGGTGAACCTGCGATCGTGGTGCCGATCACGCAATCAAGCGATGGCCTGCCCGTGGGTATTCAACTCGCGGCGCCTCTCGGTGCCGATGTTGCCTTGCTGCAACTCGCCCACGAAATCGAAATGGCACGGCCGTTCGCGCGTTCGCCGATGATGGCCTGAGCGCACGATGGTCTTACGACCGTTGCTCGACCGGTTCCTGCGGGAAGGCATAGGTATAGATATGCCGCTGGATATCGCTCAGATGCCGGTACATGCATTCATAGGCGCGCTCTGAATTGCGCGCGGCGATCGCCTCGTAGATCTCCTCATGGGACGCGGCATGGACCGCCTGGCGCTTGAAGCAATGGGCGTTCTCGCTCAGGCGCCGCCAGGTGGCGTCGCGCCGGCTGGCGCCGAACGTATCGAACAGCGACAGGAACAGCGCATTGCGGGCGGCCTCGGCGATGATGCGATGGAACTTCTCATCGGCCCGTTCATAGACCAGCGGATCGGTGGCGTTCTTGGTCTCGGCCAGGGCCGCTTCCAGGCGACGAATATCGGCCTGCGAGGCGCGCAAGGCGGCGAGGCGTGCGATCACCGGCTCGACGGCAAGCCGCACTTCCGAAACTTCGATCGGATTGGTGAATTCGAGGATGCGGTCGAAGGGAATGGCGGCAAAGGCGGCGCCGATCCCGGCATCGGCAATATGTCCATGGTCATGGCCATTGTGGCCATTGCCATTGCTGCGAACGGGTGTTGCGGCGGCTGTTTCCCGGTTGCTGTTGGCGTGGACAAAGGTGCCACGACCCTGCTCGCGCGTGATGCGACCTTCCTGTTCCAATATGTCGAGGGCGCGGCGCAGGGACCGCCGACCGACACCAAGTTCGTCGGCGAGATGGCGCTCCGGCGGCATGCGACCGTCCGCACCAATTGCCCCGTCGCTGATCAGACGGCGCAGCTTGTTAAGTGTTTGGTCCGCGTTCTGCAGCATGAAACTCATCCGTTGGTGCTTTGGTCCGCCGGTGCGGTGGAACCATGGTTCAAGCTTGGTTCAAGCTGGCGCAACCGAAAATCAAGCGCATCATGCGCTGCATTTGCGAGAAAGTAAAGAATCGAGACGCCAGGATTGCGCGTGTCCGACCAAGTGGTTCGGCCCAAGTTCAGGCTCCAGCCTAGGATGGTGCAGAAGAATTGGTTTCCTAATTGGATCGCTGTTGACGGCATTCAGTGAGAATGGTTACGCTAAATCCGAGTTGTTGAGGCGAAACGAACCAATTTATGGCTCGCTGTTGGAAATTGGTCCCGCAAAAGGGCCTGCCGCGGCGATGAGGGAGGGGCGGATGAGTTCGGCACACAAGCTCGAGGGGTCCAATCTCCAGGCAGCGCTCGACAAGCTGCATGCGGATGTCGCCAGCCACAACATGGCGCCCTATTGGGTGGTCGATCGCAGCGTCAAGAATGACGAGGACACCCGCATCCGGGATACCCGTCAGGCGATCCCGTTCAGCTGGACCTACAAGGAAGATATCGAGCCGCTGCTCTATCGCTCCGCGGAACTCATCACCACCGAAAGCTCCGAGCGCCGCTCGCTGGTGCTGGTCAATCCGGGGCTTGCCCCCAAGCGCGCGGCCGTCTCGACCCTCTATGTGGCCTATCGCCTCAATGATCCCAACGAGATCATGCCCCCGCACCGGCACTCGCCCAATGCCATTCGCCTCGGGCTGACGGGAAATCAGAACTTCACCGGCGTTGAGGGCGAGAATATCACCTTCGGGCCTGGCGATCTGGTGCTGACGCCGCACGACACCTGGCACAATCACGGCAATCGCGGCAATGAAAACGCGATCAATCTCAGCGTCCTTGACCTGCCCTTGGTCGAGACCCTGTGTGCCATGTATTTCGAGCATGACTACACGGAAGAAGAAGAGGGCAAGCGCGTCCGCCGCGTCATGCAATCGGAGCGCTTCCCTGAGAACTACTCGCAAACCATCTATGGCAGCGGTGGGTTGAAGCCGCGCTTCGTCTCGCATAATCGCGGCACCGGTTTTGCCTCGCCCATGTATGTCTATCGCTGGGACATGATGCGCGAGGCCCTGGAGCGGGCGAAGAACTGGGACGGCGATGCCCATGAGGCGTTGACGATCGAATATGTCGATCCGACCAATGGGCAGAGCATTTTCAAGACCATGACCTTCTTCATGCAGATGCTGCGGCCGGGCGAAAAGACGCTCCCGCTGAAGCAGAATGCCAGCCTCACCGTGTCGCCCTTCGAGGGTCGCGGCTACAGCATCGTCGGCGGCAAGCGGATCGACTGGGCGCCGTTCGATACCATGGCGGTGCCGGGCGGCGAATGGTGCGAGCATGTCAACACGTCCGACAAGGATCCGGCGATCCTCTTTGTCGCCAGCGACGAGCCCACGTTGAAGGCGCTGGCGCTTTATCAGAAACACGGCAAGACCAAGACCGGCGAAATCGTCCGTCTGGCCTGAACGGGAATTACCAGCGCGATGGCGAAGAGCAAGAACACCAAGTTGATTGGCCATATCGACTGCCCGGGCGGTGGCCAGGTTTGGGTCGAGAACCGGATTCTCTATATCGGCCATATGCGCCAACCGACGGGTACCACCATCGTCGACGTCGCCGATCCGACCAGGCCGAAGCAGTTGGCCAGGATCGAGATGCCGACCGGCTGGCATTCTCACAAGGTGCGGGTCGCCAATGACATCATGGTGGTCAATCACGAGCGCCAGGGATGGAAGGTGCCGCCGAGTTCGGCGGCGGCCTCGGCATCTATGACGTCTCGAAGCCTGCCGAGCCCAAGCTCATCAGCAAATGGCGCACCTATGGCAAGGGTGTCCACCGCTACGATTTCGACGGCCGCTACGCCTATATCTCGCCGACCGCAGAGGGATATATCGGCAATATCGCGATGATCCTCGACCTCAAGGACCCGGCCAAGCCCGAGGAAGTCGGCCGCTGGTGGATTCCGGGGCAATGGCAGGCCGGTGGCGAGGAGTATCCGTGGGATAACTGGACCCCGCCGCGCTGTCATCATCCCTTGCGCGTCGGCAACCGGCTCTATGTCAGCTATTGGCATCACGGCTTCTTTATCCTCGATATCGAGGACATGTCGCGGCCCAAGCTCATCTCCGCCGTCAATACCTCGCCAACTTTCCCGCATCCCACGCATACCTGCCTCAAGATGAAGCAGAAGCTGAAAGGCCGCGACATCATGATCGTGGCGGATGAGGACGTGGCGAAGCTGTGGCCGGCGGCACCTGCCTTCACCTGGGTCTATGACATCACCAACGAGCATTGCCCGATCCCGATCTCCACCTTCCAGGTCGAGGGCCTGGACAAGGACGGGTCGCCGCAGCCGCCGATGATGGGTTGTCACCAACCCTCCGAGCGCTTCAGCGGGACGATCATTCCCTTTGCCTGGTTCGCGCAAGGGATGCGCCTCATCGATTTTGCCGATCCGTTCAAGCCGGTCGAAGTCGGCTTCTATGAAACCGATGCGCCGCAGGGCTTTGATCTCGCCTCGTCCAATGACGTTACCATGGATGATCGCGGCCTCATCTATCTCATCGATCGCCAGCGCGGCGTCGACATCATCGAGACCAGTGTGTTCTAGGGGATTGCATGAGCGACAAAATCAAACCGATCGGTAAGAAAAATCCCAACCTGCCATTCCATCCGGCCGTGCGCGCCGGCGACTTCATCTTTGTATCGGGACAAGTCCCCAAGGATGAGAACGGAAACATGTGCGACGGAACGATTGAAGAGGAAACCCGCTGGACGATTGAATCAGTCCGTCGCATTCTGGCACTCGAAGGGGCTGAACTTTCGGACATCGTCAAGATGACCATCTTTCTCGAGGATGCGCGCAATTTCGGGCGCTACAACAAAATCTTCGCCGAGTACTTCCCGGAGGGTGTCCTCGCCCGAACGACCGTCGAGGCCCGTGCCGTCATAGAATGCAAGATCGAGATGGATGCCATCGCCTACAAGCCGAAAGGCTGACCAACCGTATCGATACAACAGGCGCGCATGACAGCGCCGACAATGGGGAGACAGGCAGCATGTTGAGACTTCTAGGTCGGAACACATCCGGCAACGTGCAGAAGGTGATTTTTCTCCTCGAGGAACTGGGCCTGCCCTATACCCGCGAGGATTACGGCCGCCAGTTCAACAACACGGCTGACGCCGCCTATCTCGGCCTCAATCCCAATGGCAAAGTGCCGACCCTGCTCGATGACAAGGTCGTGATTTGGGAATCCAACACGATCCTGCGCTATCTTTGCAACAAGCAGAAGAACACCGACCTCTATCCGGCCGATCCGGCGCAGCGGTCGGAGGTCGAGCGCTGGATGGATTGGATGCTGGCGGCACTGAACCCGTCTTACCTGGGCATCTTCAAGGAAGCCAAGAAGGCGCCGGGCGAACGGGCGCCGAGCTGGGATGCGGATTCGAAGGATCTCAAGGCGCAGCTCGAGATCCTCGACGGTGCGCTGAAAGGCAAGGCCTGGGCGGCGGGCGACAAGTTCAGCCTCGCCGACATCGCGCTCGGGCCGGTGGTGCATCGCTGCCTGGATTTCCCGGTCGAGCTGCCGGAACTCGCCGCCCTCAAGGCCTGGCGCAAGAAGTTGACCGAACGCGCCGCCTTCAAGAAGGCAGTTGGTATGTGAACAAAGCAGGGCACGCGGCGCACAAGCTGCGGCTCCAGGGACAGGCATAGGATCAAACAGGAGGGATCATGACCAAGGCAGCGATTGTTGGGTTGGGGACGATGGGACCGGGCATTGCCCAGACCTTGTTGCGGGCGGGGATGCAGGTGACGGCATTCGACCTCAGCGAGGACCAGCGCAAGAAGGCCGGTGCCGGCCTGACGCTGGCCAACACCGTGCTCACCAATCTCGGCACACCGGACCGCAGCAACGGCGCGACCGTCACCATCGCGAACAGCCTGCAGGAATGCGTCGCCGGCGCTACGCTGGTGATCGAGACCGTGCCGGAGAAGTTCGAGATCAAGGCACGGGCCTTCAAGGAGATCGACGCGCTGGTCGACAAGACCTGCATCATCGCCAGCAACACCTCGGGCATTCCCATCACCAAGCTGCAGGCCAATGTCTCGGCACCGGAACGGGTCGTCGGCATGCACTGGTCGAACCCGCCCCATGTCATCCCGATGATCGAGGTGATAGCCGGCGAGAAGACCTCGAAAGCCACCTGCGACTGGATGGTCGAGACCATCAAGGGCCTGGGGCTCCTGCCGGTCGTGGTGCAGAAGGACGTGCCGGGCTTCGTCGAAAATCGCGTGCTCTATGCCTTGCTGCGCGAATGCGTCGACCTGGTCGACCAGGGCGTGATCGATGCCGAGGGCCTCGACACCTGCGTCTCCTGGGGCATCGGCTACAAGCTCTCCGTCATCGGGCCTATGGCCTTACTGGACGTGGCCGGCCTCGACATCTACCAGGCGGTTGGCTCCTACCTCAACAAGGGCCTGTGCAACCGCGACACATTGAGCCCCTTCGTGACCGAGCGGACCGCCGCCGGCAAGCTCCGGGATCAAGACCGGCGGTGGCGTCTTCAGCTACACGCCGGAAAAGATTGCAGCCCTCCAGCAGCAGCGTGCCAAGCGATTGGTCGCCGTGCGCAAGGCACTGGAGAGCTGAGAGTTCAAGAACAAGAAACGGGATCGCATCTCTATCATGAACGACATACAAGTGCTGGGAACGCCGGATGTTGAAAAAAACAGGAGAGGTATCATGACCAAGACCAAATGGATTAAACTGGCACAGGTGTCGATGCTCGCCTTGACCTTGTGCGGTGTGGCGGCCCTGGCCGGTGCACCTGCGGAAGCCAAGGACGTCAAGAAGCTTGCCATCCTGACGCCGGAAGACCCCACCGATTTCGGCTGGAACCAGCAAGGTTTCGATGCGGCCAAGCCCGTGGCCGAGAAGATGGGCATCGAGTTCATGCCGGCGACCGGCCTGGGATACGGCGACGTGCACCCGACCCTGCGCGAACTTGCTGACGACGGCGCGAGCCTGATGATCGCCCATGCCAGCGGCTACAATACCGCGGCACCGGAAATCGGCGCTGAAAAGGGTGTCGCCGTCGCCATCGTCGACAAACCCGACGCGATCAAAGCCGGCGAAGTCGCCGACTACACCCTGAGTGGCCATGAAGGCGCCTATCTCGCTGGCGTGCTCGCGGCCAAGACCTCGACCACCAAGTCGGTCGGCATCGTCGTCTCGGGTGAGCCGCCCTCATGGAACTCGCAATCGGCTGCCTTCGCCCAGGGCGTGCAGGCGACCGATCCGGCCGTGAAGATCCTCTATGCCGTCATCGGCCCGGCCGCCTATTCGGATGCGGCCGGTGGTCGCCGCGTCACTGAATCGGTGATCGGCGCCGGCGCCGATGTGATCTTCGGCCAGGGCGACGGTGCCACCTTCGGCATGCTGCAGGCGGTCGAGACGACCAAGTCGACCGGTGGCGGCAATGTCTGGTTCATCGATGTCATCGGCGACAAGACGTCGATCGACAAAGGCCATCTGCTGTCGTCGGTGGTCTGGAACCTGGTCCCGGTCTTCACCGCGATGGTCGAAGACATGAGGGCCGACAAGTTCGGCACCAAGGCCTATTCGATCCAGCTGGCCGATGATTCGGTTCAGCTCCTCAAGACCAAGCACATTGCCGACGATGTCTGGGCTTCGGTCAGCGACATCCGCAAGCAGATCGTGGACGGTTCCTTGAAGATCGCGCCGGTCTGGGAAGCCGACAAGGTCCGCGCGATGATGAGCTCGGTCACCGACGCGCCGGCTCAATAAGTCAGCCGGATTGGCCCATGAAGATGGACTCGCTACCAAGCCCGTTGCAAAGTGGCGAGATGACGAAAATCGAAACCACGTCTAACGCGGTTGGTGCAGGGGCAGGCAGCATGCCTGTCCCTGTCGCCGCCGTCCGCGACATCTGCAAGCGCTTCCCGGGCGTGATCGCCAATGACGACATCTCCCTGGACTTCAATGCCGGCGAGATCCATGTGCTGCTGGGCGAGAACGGCGCCGGCAAATCGACTCTGATCGGCATCCTCGCCGGCATGCAGCAGCCGGATTCCGGCGACATTCTGATCGACGGCAACAAGGTGCGCCTCGGCTCGCCGCGCGAAAGTCTCGACCAAGGCATCGGCACGGTGTTCCAGCACGTCTTGCTGGTCCCCAGCCTCACCGTGATCGAAAACCTGATGCTGGGCGGATCCTGGTGGCAGAAACTGGCGCGTGCGGCGGCGCTTGCCCGGTTCCGCGAACTCTCCGACCTCCTCGGCGTCAAGCTCGACCCCGATGCCTTGGTCGGCAAGCTGTCGCTGGGCGAGCAACAGCAGGTCGAGATCATGCGCGCCCTTTGGCGCGGCGAAAAGATCCTCATCCTCGATGAACCCACTTCAATGCTGACGCCGCAGGGTGTCCGTGACCTCGGCGAGGTCATGCGCCGGTTGCGCGCCAAGGGGGTGGCACTCATCCTCATCACCCACAAATTGGCCGAGGCCTATGAACTCGGTGACCGCATCTCCGTCCTGCGGCTGGGCCGCCTGGTCGGCGCGATCCAGCCGGATGAACGCAGGCAAATGAGTGAACAGCAGGTGACCGACAGCGTCATCGCCATGATGTTCGGGGCGGCGACGCCGACCGACGCCGCCGAGGCCGAGTTGCTGCTGGGTCGTGCCGAAGGTCGTCGTGCGCGCCGTCCGGTCGATCGCAGCGGCCGGCCGCGCCTTCATGCCACACAGCTCAGCACCGCCGCCGAGCGTGGTGCCTGTCCGCTGCACGACGTCTCCTTCGACCTCTGGCCGGGCGAAGTCCTTGGGATCGCCGGCATCGACGGCAATGGCCAGAAGCATCTTGCCGAAACGCTTGCTGGGCAGCGCAACGCGGTTGGCGGCACGATCATTCTCGATGGCCAGGATATCACGACCGCAGGCGTTCCGGCGCGGCGCAAGGCCGGCATCCGCTATGTCACAGACGAGCGGCTGGGCGAGGGCACTGTCGGCACTTTCTCGGTCGCCACCAATCTGCTGCTGAAGGAGATCGGCAGCGAACCCTTCTGGCGCCGCGGCATGACCGACTGGGGCCGCATCCACGATCATGCGCGGGAAAAGATCGAACACCATGACATCCGCACCCCCTCGGAGAAGACGCCGATCGGCAAATTGTCTGGCGGCAACATCCAGAAGGTGCTGCTGGCGCGCGAACTCGCCAATGATGCCGGTGTCGTCATCTTCAACAAGCCTACCTATGGGCTCGATCTGCAGAACACACGCCTCGCCCATGAGCGCATCGTCGAAAGCGCCCAGCACGGGCTTGGCACCATCGTGATCTCGACCGATCTCGATGAGCTGCTGGAGGTGAGCGACCGGATCGGTGTCATGTATCAGGGACATCTGGTCGGCATTGTCGAGAACGGCCCCGAGGTCGAGCTGGAGATCGGCAAGCTGATGACCGGCCAGACGATGGCCACGCGGGCGGCATCATGAGCGTCGACGCGGTGCGCCTTGCCCCTGACAGGACGCGCGAACATGTCGCCGCGGTGGCCCGCGTGCTGGTGCCGATCCTTCTGGCACTCGCCGTGGGTGGGGCGATCCTGCTGATTCTCGGCAAGAATCCGTTCACCTATTATGGTTACGTCGTGCAGCGCGGGCTGTTCAGTTGGGGCGGCCTGCAGGAAACCATGACGCGCATGGCGCCGCTGTTGCTGATTGCGGCCGGCCTCATTGTCGCCTTTCGCGCCGGCATCTGGAACCTTGGTGGCGACGGGCAATACCTGCTGGCGGCGGTGGTGACGGCCGCACTGGCACCGGCTTTGGTCGAGACGTTGCCGCGTGGCCTGACGCTCATCATCTGCATGTTGACCTCGATCGCCGTGGCAGCCGCCTGGTCGCTCATCCCGGCGCTGCTCAAGGCGCGTTACGGCATCAACGAGATCATCACCTCGCTGATGATGAGTTTTCTCGGTACCTCCTTTGCCAATGTGCTGGTGAAGTTGTTCTTCCGCGACCCCACCACGACAGTGCCGCAGACGCGCTCTTTGGACGTGGTCGATCGCTTGCCGCGCATCTTCGGCACCAATGTTCATAGCGGCATTCTCATCGCGCTCGCCGTCGTGATCCTGGTTCATCTCATGATGACGCGAACCGCCTTCGGGCTGCGCCTGCAGATTGTCGGCGCCAATCCGGCGGCGGCTGTCCATGCGGGCCTCAAGGTGGGCTGGCTTACCGTGGCGACCTTTGCCTTGAGCGCCGGCCTCATCGGCCTTGCCGGCTCGGTCGAGATTCTCGGTGTCTGGGGCACTGTGCGGGCCGATTGGAACCCGGCCTATGGCCTGCTCGTGGTGCCCTTGGTGTTCCTCGCCCGTTTCAACGGTATCGCCGTTATCGGCTTCGCCCTGTTCTTTTCCGTGCTGATGATCGGCGGCGAAAGCGCCTCGCGCCGCATCGGCGTGCCGCAGGATTTCGTCCTCATGCTGGTGGGTCTGCTGTTGGTGTTCCTGGCCCTGGTCGAGTATCTCGATCATCTGCGCCGCAAGCGGGCAGGGGTGTGAGATGAGCGAGCTTCTGACGCAACCTTTCCTGATTTCGCTGCTGTTTGGCGCCGTTACCGCCGGTGTGCCGCTGCTCTTAGCTGGGCTCGGCGAGCAGATCTCGGAAAAAGCAGGCGTCCTCAATATCGGCATCGAAGGCATGATGTTGTTCGGCGCCTATACGGGATTCGTCGCGGCCTTCTACACCGGCTCGTTCTGGTGGGGATTCATTGCTGGCGGTGCCGGCGGTATGGTTGTCGCAAGTATCGTCGTCCTGCTCTGCATCCGCCAAGGCCTCAACCAGATCGTGATCGGCATCGCGCTCACCATCGGTGTCGAGGGATTGACGGCACTCCTGCACTTTTTCCAGTTTGCCAAGACCTATCCACGGCTCGACAAGGCACCGGTGCTGGAAATTCCCGGCCTTGCCGGCATCCCCGTCCTTGGCCCCGCCTTGTTCAGCAACAACATCGTCGTCTATCTCGCAGTGGGATTGGTTGTGTTCCTGTCCTGGCTGTTCCGCAAATCCTATGTCGGCCTCAATCTCGAGGCCGCCGGCGCGAAGCCGGCCGCCCTTGACGCCGCCGGTATCAGCGTTGTGGCCACGCGCTCCGCAGCGGTACTCTCGACCGGCTTTCTGGCCGGGCTCGGCGGTGCCTATCTCGCCAATGTCGGTGCCGGCCTGTTCGTGCCCTTCATGACCCATGGTGCCGGCTTCATCGGCATCGTGCTTGCCATGCTGGCGCGCGGGCGGCCAGTCTGGGTGCTGCTCGGCGCCATCCTCTTTGGTGTCAGCCTCGCCATGACGACGGCGCTCCAGGTGGCTGGCGTCAATGTGCCGACCGATGTCGTGCAGATGCTGCCCTTTGCCATGGTGATGCTGGTGCTGGTGATCTTCGCGCGCCATTCGGTGCTGCCGCCGGCGCTCGGCCTGCCCTATGTGCGCGGTGATCGATAAAAGACAAGACGTCCAATCAATGGGAGGGTTGAACCATGTCCGACACGAAGGTCCATCTGCTCGACGGCGGCACTTTGGTGATTGATGGCTTTCATGCCTTCTGGAATCGCGGGCCGGGCGGCGAATTGCGCTTTCCCTGCTATTCCGTCCTGATCGATCATGCCGATGGCCGCTACATCTTCGACACGGGCTATGATTTCGATCACGTGATGCGGGTCCTGCCGTTCGAAAAACCGATCCAGGATGCCGGGCAGACATTGCCAGGCCAGCTCGCCAAACTCGGCCTCAAGCCCGAGGACATCAATTACGTCATCAACTCCCACTATCACTTCGACCATTGCGGCGGGAACAAGTACTTCACCAAGGCCTGCACCATCTGCCACGGTGCGGAACTCGATGCCTGCTCGCATCACCAGCCCTTCGAACATCTCGGCTATTCCGATCTCTCCTTCGCGCCGGACATTGCGACGGCCGCCGGCAAGACATTGCCGCCAGATCCGGTCCTGGATATGTACACGCCGAAGTTCCAGACCCTGAAGGGTGACCAGGAACTTGCCAAGGGATTGTGGCTGTTCGAGACACCGGGTCACACGGCAGGCCATTACAGCCTGATGGTGGAACTGAAGGGCCGGCGCCCGATGCTGTTCACGGCGGACGCCTGCTACAGCCAGAAGAACATGGACATGATGTGCATCTCGAGCTTCCACCTCGATCCGGTGGCCAGCCTCAAATCGATGCAGCGATTGAAGGACCTCGCCGCCAAATACGATGCCGAGCTGTTCTATTCGCACGATCCGGACAGCTTCAAGAATTACCAGACCGGGGCCAACTACTACGCGTGAGGCAAGTAGAAATCGTCATCCTCCGCCATCGCGGAGGATGACGAATCTGATGTTACCAGCGCACCATGCCGGCATCGACGTTGAGCGTCTGGCCGGTGATCCAATGCGCTTCGTCAGAGGCGAGGAACGCCACCGCCGGCACCACATCGTCCGGCTTGCCGTGGCCCTTGATCGCCTGCAGCATCTCGACGAAGCCGAAGGCTTCCTTGTGCGGGCTCTGCTGGACGCTCTCGGAATCGACCAGGCCCGGGGTCACTGAATTGGCCGTGATCTTGTAGGCGCCGAGTTCGGTCGCAAGTGCGCGGGTGAAGGTCAGCACGCCGCCCTTTGACGCCACGTAATGCGCCATGTTCGGCGTGCCGGCGAAGATCGAATTGGAGCAGAAATTGACGATGCGGCCGTAATTGGCCTTACGCATCATGTCCGACCCGGCTTTGCACATGAGGTAGAGGCCGTCGAGATTGACCCGCAGCACGCGGCGCCATTCCTCGAAAGTAAGGTCATCCCACTTCACGAAGGGTACAATGGCGGCGGCGTTGATCTGGACGTCGAGCTTGCCGAACTTCGCCACTTCCGCGAACAGTGCCGTGACCGAGGTGGGATCGCCGATATCGCAGGCGACACCGATCGACTTGCCGCCGATTTCGGCGGCTGTCTTCTTGGCACCGGCACCGTTGATGTCGGCGGCAATCACGGTGGCGCCTTCACGTCCCAGGCGCAAGGCGACCGCCTTGCCCATGCCTTGCGCCGCGCCCGAAACGACCGCCACGCGGCCTTCAAACCTGTGCATTCTCGTCTCCTTCAGCCTGTTTGGATTGTTATCTATGTGTTTCTGTTACGCCGCTTCGATCACCTGCAGCGCCGCATTGATACCGGCGCTGACATCGACCTTCCTGCCCAGCTTGCGCAGGGCGCCGCCCAATGCCGTGATGGCAACCACCGCATAGACCGGCTCCGCCACCAGGCCCATATGGCCGATGCGCAACAGCTTGCCCATCGTGTCGTTGCGTCCCGTCGAGAAGACCACGCCGAACATCTGGCGGGCGGCGTCGATGATGGCGGAATCGGTGACACCTTCGGGAATGCGCACGGCGGTCGTGGTCGGTGAGGCGATGCTCTCGGTCTTCGCCCAGAGTTGCAGACCCATGGCCAGCACGCCGGCGCGGGTGGCGCGCGCGGTCAGGGCATGGCGTTTCCAGACCTTCTCGGGTCCTTCGTCGAGATACTGGTCGAGGACCGCGTCGAAGCCATTCACCTCAGCGACCGACGGCGTGAAGGGGAAGGGCTTGTCATGGCGCCAGGCATCCTTCCAGTCGAGATAGGAAAGGATCGAGGCGCGTGGGGCCTTGGGATTGGCTTCCATATGCGCCCAGGCCCGGTCAGAGACGGCAATGAAGGTGATGCCCGGCGCGCCGCCCAGGCATTTGCCCGGGCCGGTGATGAAGACGTCCGCCTCGCAATCGCCCGGATGAATGTCCATGCCGCCGAAGGAGGAGACGGCGTCGACCAGCAGCAAAGCTCCATGGGCGCGCACGATCTTGCCGATCTCCCGCGCCGGATTGATGGTGCCGGACGGGGTGTCGTGATGCACCAGCGAGACAACCTTGATGTCGGGGCGCTGTTTGAAGGCGGCCTCAACGGCCGCCGGATCTATCGCCTCGTTGAAGGGCACTTCGATCTCGACCATGTCCTTATGGTACCGTGCGGACCAATATCCGAACCCCTTGCCGTAAACGCCGGAGGCCAGGTTGAGGACCGTGTCATTGGGCCCGATGAGCGAGGCGGCCGCCGCCTCGATGGCAGCCGCTGGTTCGACATGCAGGATCAGTGCCGGGTCCTTCACCTTCAGCGCTGTTGCCGCCTTCCTGGTGACGCCTTCGTAGAAGTGCTGGAAATATGGGTCGTAATCATAGGGAATGGGCCGCGACATGGCGCGCAGGACACGGGGGTAGGCGGCGACCGGGCCGGCCGAGAGGGTGACAACTGGTTCCTTGAGTTCAGCGGCGGCCATGATATGAAAGCTCCCCTTTTGGTTCGGCACGGTGTTTTTGGTTCAGGACATTCTAGACTCCGGCCCCGAAAAGTGAAAACAATATCCATCGCAATGATGGATTGGTCCGGTAAAAAAATGGCACCCGCATCGGCAGATTGGTTCGACTATCTGATAATTGGTGCGGGAACAGCCGGGGCGGTTTTGGCCGCCCGCCTCAGCGCCGATCCGACCGTGAAAGTAGGGCTGGTCGAAGCTGGCGGCGCGGCGCGCAATCCCATGATCCATGAGCCCGGCAAATGGCCGCTGCTGCAAGGGAGCGAGGTCGATTGGGCTTATCGCACAGTGCCGCAGGCCCATACCGCGAACCGCATCCATGACTGGCCGCGCGGCAAGGTGCTGGGCGGGTCGACGGCGATCAATGCCATGGCTCATGTGCGCGGGGCACCCGCGGATTTCGACAATTGGCAGTGCCCGGGCTGGTCCCACGCGGACCTGCTGCCCTATTTCGAGCGATCGGAGAATGGCCCGCTCCACCTCATCCGACCGCTGGATGCCAGCCCGGTGACCCGCGCCTATCTTGCGGCCGGCACCGAATGCGGCTTTGCCCCCATTGCCGACCACAATGCGCCCGGCATGGCCGGGCCCACGCTCAACACGCTCACCATCAAGGACGGCAAACGCCAGACCATCGCCGATGCCTATCTGCCGCTGACCGAAGGTCGCGTTAACTTCATGCTGCTTGCCAACACCCGTGTCCTCAGCCTCATCGTGGCAGGATCGCGCTGCATCGGCGCCCTGGTCGACGGGCCGACCGGACCCCGTGAAATCCGGGCCGAGGCGGGCGTCATTCTGGCGGCCGGTGCCATCGGCTCGCCGACGCTGCTGCTGCGCTCCGGTATTGGCCCCTCCGATGAGTTGATCAGCATCGGCATTCCGCCGCGCCATGATCTCCCCGGCGTGGGCAGGAACCTGCACGACCATCTTCTGTCGGGCGGCAATGTCTATGAAGCGAAACGCCCGGTGCCACCGTCGAAATACCAGAATTCCGAAGCGCTGATGTACCTGCCGCGACCCGGCAGCCATTCGCCTGTGCCGGAACTGGTGCTCGCCTGCGTCACAGCACCTGTGGTCACGGAATGTTTCACGGCCCCGCCCATAGGCAGTGCCTATACGCTCATGTTTGGCTTCACGCATCCCAGAAGCCGTGGCAGCCTGCGCCTTGCCAGCGCCGACCCGAACGCTGCCCCCCTGCTCGATCCCAACTACCTCGCCGATCCCTATGACCGCGCGGTCTATCTCGATGCGCTCGCCATGGCACAGGAGATCGGCTCGGCCAAGGCCATGGATGAGTGGCGCGCGCGGGAGATCCTGCCGGGACCGGCCCATGCCGACCGCGCCCGCTTCCTCGAGCAGGCGGCCTTTACGCATCATCATCCCGTGGGTACCTGCCGCATGGGAAGGGGGGCGGACGCCGTGGTCGACCTCGATCTCAAACTCCGCGGCCTCGACGGCCTTTATGTGTGCGATGCCTCGATCCTGCCCAGCATCACCACCGGCCCGGTCAACGCCGCCATCATTGCCATCGCCGAACGGGCCTCGGACCTGCTATTGGGAAGGCCGACCTCGCCCCCGCCGGGATGTGATCATGAAGCTTGTCGCCCTGTTGCTGACCCTCGCCCTTGCCGCCTGTGCCGCGTCGCCGGAAAGCCGTCGCGCGATCGTGCAGTTGACCAATACCGGCAGCGAGCCGCTCAGCTGCAAGATCATCTACGGCCACTGGGTCGAGCGCGACATGGGCCATCTGGCGCCTGGCACCACCTTCAACATTGCGCTGCGGCAATCCACCAGGGATCGCGCCCTCTATGTCAACCGCGACGACAATGAGCGCCAGATGATGATCGAGAACATCGTCTGCGGCCGCCTCACCGATTGGCGGGGCACGCTGGGGCAGGTTGATCTGGTGCGCGCGCGCCAGACGGATATTTCGCATCTCGAAGCCACTTGCGCCGCCCCGGCCGGAGCGGGCAGGGTAGCGTGCAACGTGACCGATCTCGGACTCTGAAGGATTCATGACCATGACCGACCTGGCGACAGTTCCGGCCCTGCTGCAAGGCGGCCCCGCGACGGCCGACGCTATCGGCGCGCCGGAGCGCCGCACCATGACGCGCGGCGAGCTCGTGGCGCTGGTGAACCGCATCGGCGGCGGCTTGCGTGCCATCGGCATCGGCCCGCAGGATGCGGTCGCCATCGTGGCTCCCAACGGTCCGGAAATGGCAGCACTCTTCGTGGCCGTGGCGAGCTTCGCCGTGGCGGCGCCGTTGAACGCCGCCTATCGTGGCGACGAATTCGATTTCTATCTCGGCGATCTCAATGCCAAGGCACTGTTGATCCTGGGCGGCGGCGATTCGCCCGCGCGCGAGGTGGCGGGCAAGCACAACATCCGGGTCATCGATGTGACGCCCGATCTCAGCGGTCCGGCTGGCGCCATGACCCTCTCCATTCCCTTTGCCGATCACGGCGCGCCCAACCCGTCGCCGGACGATGTCGCCCTGGTGCTGCACACCTCCGGCACCACCTCACGCCCCAAGATCGTGCCGCTTACCCAGCGCAACCTCGCGACCTCCGCCCGCAATATCGTGCGCACCTTGTCGCTGACACCGGCCGATCGCGCGCTGGTGGTGATGCTGCTCTTCCACAGTCATGGCCTCATCGCCGCCTTGCTTTCATCCTTTGCGGCTGGTGCCTCGGTGCATGTGCCGCCGGGCTTCAATGCGTTGAAATTCTTCGCCCAGCTCGACGAGGCCAAGGCCACCTGGTACACGGCCGTTCCCACCATGCACCAGACGGTACTCGCGCGCGCCGACCGCAACGCCGACGTGCTGGCGCGGCGCAAATTGCGCTTCATCCGCTCTTCGTCGGCGAGCCTGCCCCCGCAGGTGATGAAGCAGCTTGAGGAGACCTTCGGCTGCCCCGTCATCGAAGCCTATGGCATGACGGAAGCCGCACATCAGATGGCCAGCAACCCGCTCCCGCCGCGGCCGCGCAAGCCGGGTTCGGTTGGAATAGCGGCCGGCCCCGACGTTGCCATCATGGGGCTGGATGGCAAGCTGCTCCCTGCCGGTGAGGTAGGCGAGATCGTCATCAAGGGTGCGAATGTGACGCCGGGCTATGCCAACAACCCGAAGGCCAATGAAGAAGGCTTTCGCGACGGCTGGTTCCGCACCGGCGACCAGGGCACGATGGACGGCGAGGGCTATCTGCGCCTCACCGGCCGCCTCAAGGAGATCATCAACCGCGGTGGCGAGAAGATCTCTCCGCGCGAGGTCGACGACATCCTGATGGATCACCCCGCTGTAGCGCAGATCGTCACCTTCGGCATTCCGCATGACAAGCTGGGTGAGGAAGTAGGCGCCGCCGTGGTCCTCAAGGAAGGGCAGAGTGCCACTGAGAAGGAACTCCGGGACTTCGCGGCAACCCGCCTTGCCGATTTCAAGGTACCTAAGAAGATTCTCTTCCTTGCCGAGATCCCCAAGGGGGCCACCGGCAAGCTGCAGCGCATCGGCCTTGCGCAGAAGCTTGGCCTCGGCCCGGAAAGCGCAAAGCTGTGAAGGTTGCGATCTACGGTGCCGGTGCCATCGGCGGTCTCATCGGCGCGCACCTTGCCCGAACCGGGCAGGAGGTGACCCTCATTGCCCGCGGGCCACATCTCGCGGCGCTGAAGGAAAAGGGCCTGCATCTAACCGGCCATTCCGGCGACTTCACCGTGCATCCGAAAGCCACCGAGGATGCGCGCGAGGCCGGCCCGCAGGATTTCGTCATCGTCGCCCTTAAGGCCAATGCCGTGCCGGGCATTGCCGACAAGCTGGCGCCGCTGCTGGGTCCCGATACCGGCGTGGTGATGGCCGTCAACGGCGTGCCCTGGTGGTATTTCTACGGTGCCGAGGGATCGCTCAAGGATGCGCGTCTGCCTTCGGTCGATCCGGAGGACAAGCTCTGGCAGCTTGTCGGCCCGCAACGCGTCATCGGCTGCGTCGTTTATCCGGCAGCTGAGGTCGTGGCTCCCGGCCATATCCATCATGTCGAGAATGACCGCTTCTCCCTGGGAGAAGCGAGTGGCGTCAAGACCGAGCGGGTCGCGGCGCTCAGTGCCGCCTTCATCGCCGCCGGCTTCAAGGCGCCGGTGAAGCCAGACATCCGCACGGAGATCTGGGTGAAGCTCTGGGGCAATGTCGCCTTCAATCCGCTCTCCGCCCTCACGGGCGGCACCTTGGCGCGCATTTGCGGTGATGCCGACACCCGCGCCATCGCCAAGGCAATGATGTCGGAAGCAGAAGCGATCGCCTTGAAGCTTGGCGTCAAGATGCCGATCGATGTCGAAAAGCGCATCAACGGTGCGGCCGCCGTCGGCGAACACAAGACGTCGATGCTGCAGGATATTGAGCGCGGCCGTCCGATTGAACTCGATGCCATCGTCGGCGCCGTGCGCGATCTCGGCCGATTGGTCGACGTGCCGACACCCACCATCGACACGATCTACGCGCTGGTCAGGCAGAAGGTGCAATTGTTGGGATTGGTCTAAAGCTCAATCGTCATGGTCGGCGAAGGCCGACCATCCACGAGTTTGCCAACAGCATGAAGAAAGCAACTCGTGGATCCCCGCCTTCGCGGGGATGACGCACGAGTCGTGGCTACATCGTCGCGCCAATCTGCCATGGCACGAACTCGTTATCGCCATAGCCGAGCTGTTCGGATTTCGACTGCTCGCCGGAAGCCACGCGCAGGATCAGCTCGAAAATCTCCTGCCCCTTCTCCTGCACAGTGACGCCGTCGAGGATGTCGCCACAATTGATGTCCATGTCCTCGACCATGCGCTCGTACATCGGTGTGTTGGTGGCAAGCTTGATGGACGGCGTCGGCTTGCAGCCATAGGCCGAGCCGCGCCCGGTCGTGAAGCACAGAATGTTGGCGCCGCCCGCGACCTGGCCGGTGGCCGAGACGGGGTCATAGCCCGGCGTGTCCATGAATACGAAACCCTTGGCCGTCACCTGCTCGGCATATTCATAGACCGCGGTCAAGTTGGTGGTGCCGCCCTTGGCGGCTGCCCCCAGCGACTTCTCCAGAATGGTGGTAAGCCCACCGGCCTTGTTGCCGGGTGAAGGGTTGTTGTTCATCTCGCCGCCATTGCGCGCCGAATATTCTTCCCACCATTTGATGCGGCTGATCAGTTTTTCGCCGACATCGCGGTTGACCGCGCGGCGCGTCAGCAGATGTTCCGCACCATAAATCTCCGGCGTCTCGGAGAGAATCCCTGTGCCGCCATGCCTCACGATGAGATCGACCGCGGCCCCCAACGCCGGATTGGCGGTGATGCCGGAATACCCATCCGAACCGCCGCATTGCAGCGCCAGGATCAGCTCGGATGCCAAGATGGTCTCGCGCCGCACGTCATTGGCCTTGGGCAGCATGTCCTTGATGGCCGCGATGCCGGCCTCGATCGTCTTCCGCGTCCCGCCGGTATCCTGGATGGTCATGGTACGGAAGGTGTCGCTCTCGACGATGTTGTAGAGCTCCTTCATGCGGCTGATCTGGAACACCTCGCAGCCCAATCCCACCAGCAGAACCGCGGCAAGGTTCGGGTTGGTGGCATAGCCCCATTGCGTGCGTTTGAGGATATCGAAGCCTTCACCCTTCGACGCCATGCCGCAGCCGGTGCCGTGCACGAAGGGGATGACGCCGTCGATATTGGGGTAGTCATCGAGCATGCCGCTCTTGTTGACCGCCTCCGCCATGAAGCGCGCCACTGAGGCCGAGCAGTTTACCGAGGTGAGAATGCCGATATAATTACGGGTGCCGGATTTGCCGTTGGCACGGCGATAGCCCTGGAAGGTGGCGCGCGCTTCGACCGGCAGCACCTCGTCATTCTTGGCGCCGGCCGCGAATTGATAATCGCGGTCGAACGCACCCATGCCGGTATTGTGCTCGTGAATCCAATCGCCGGGCGCAATCGTCTCCGTGGCAAAGCCGATGATCTGCCCGAACTTCAAGACCGGCTGGCCGATCTCGATCGACGACACCGCCATCTTGTGACCCCGCGCGATGCGCGCATTGGCGGCGATGCCGCCGGCGGCTAGCGACCCTTGCGGAATCTCATCGACCGCGACGACGACGTTGTCGCGCGGAGAAAGGCGAATGGCGCGCGGCTCGGTCTTGACGGTGGTCATTTGGCTCATGGCTTTCTTTCCGGTGTTCTTAGCGCGATGCGGCTGTGAAATATGGCCCCGCGCGGCAAAAAGAGGTTGCGTTTCTGATGCGGCATTCTAACATGTTAGTATGAACTTGAAAGCAGAATCCTACGCGTTTTTGGGCGACGTCCGGGGCCAGACCCGGGGCGGTGCCACCGCGCGCGTGGTGGCGGCACTCCGCGAAGCCATTGTTTCGCTTGAGCTCCAGCCGGGAACCCAGCTCGACAAGGCGGCGCTCTGCCAGCGCCTCGGCGTCTCCCGTTTCCCCGTCTCCGAAGCGCTCTCCCGCCTGCAGGGCGAAGGGCTGGTCGAGATCCGCCCGCAAAGCGGCACGATCGTGTCGCTCATCCGGTTGGGCGATGTGCGCGAAAACCTGTTCCTGCGCCGGGCCCTTGAGAGCGAGGCCGTTCGCTCGCTCGCCCGTGAGATTCAGCCCGATGTGCTGGCAGCCCTCCAGCGCAACATCCGCTATCAGAAGGCCGCGGCCAGTGCCGGCGATCCGGCCGGTTTCCACAAGCTCGACCTTGAATTTCACGACATCATCTTCACGGCCCTGGGCTTTGACCGCGTCAAAGCCACCGTGGAAAGCGCCCGCATGGGCCTCGATCGCATCCGCCGGCTGCTCGCCTCGAAGCGCCGCCACAAGCTCACCTATGACGAACACGAAAAGATCGTGAAGGCGATCGTTGCCGGTGATGGCGAAGCCGCCGCTGCCGCCATGATCGCACATCTCGATGCCGTAATGGCGGAACTGCTGACCTTGGCGCACAAGCAACCGGAGATTTTCGCGGACAGGCCGAACGTGCCGATCAAGTCAGCGGCGCTGGCCGTGAAGGCTGAACCAAAGAAGCGGGCACAGCGATGATACCGACCAAGAATACGAACCCTCGCCCCCTTTGGGGGAGAGGGTAGGGTGAGGGGGCGGTTGGGACACACCTGGTATCGCCCCTCACCTCAACCCTCTTCCCGCCCGGAGGCGAATGCCGACCTTCGTCGGCGGGTCGGGACGAGGGGGCTGCCTTCAAATAGCAGCGCAGAAAAAATACGACAGGGGACCACGCAGTCATGAAATCGAAATCTTTCAAAGCGCCCTCCGGCGCGTTGCTCACCTTCACCGAACTCGGCTTCGGTACGGCGCCGCTCGGCAATCTGTTCCGCGCACTGCCGGAAGAGGAAGCGCAGGCGACAGCCCAAGCAGCGTGGGATGCCGGCATCCGCTATATCGACACGGCGCCGCTCTATGGCCTCGGCCTGTCGGAAACCCGCCTCAATCATTTTCTGCGGGGCAAGCCGCGTGACTCCTATGTGCTCTCCAGCAAGGTGGGCAGGCTACTGCAGGCCTGCCCGCCGTCGGAGCGCACCGGCATCGGCAAGTTCTTCGATACGCCTTCGCGGCGCGAGATCTACGACTACACCCATGATGGCATCATGCGGTCGCTCGAGGCCTCGCTTGAACGGCTTGGGTTGGATCGCATCGACATCCTGTTTGTCCACGACATCGACATCTTCAACCACGGCAGCGCCGCTGCTCGTGACGCGAAGGTGGCCGAACTGATGAAGAGTGGCTATGGCGCGCTTATCAAGCTGCGCGACCAGGGTGTCATCAAGGCCTTCGGCGCCGGCGTCAATGAATGGGAAGTGTGCGAAACCCTGGCCCGCCAAGGCGATTTCGACCTGTTTCTCCTGGCCGGCCGCTACACACTCCTCGAACAGGAAGCGCTGGGTTCCTTCCTTCCGCTCTGCGAGCAGCGCAAGATCGGCATTGTCATCGGTGGTGCCTACAACTCCGGCATCCTCGCGACCGGTGCCAGGCCCGGCGCCTTCTACAATTACGATCCGGCGCCGCAGCACATCCTGGACCGTGTAGCCGGCATCGAGAAAATCGTGACCAGCCACGGCGTGAAACTTGTCGAAGCGGCCTTGCGCTTTCCGCTGGTGCACCCGGCCGTGGTCAGCGTCGTTCCCGGCGCCAGCCGGCCGCAGGAAGTGGCGCTCAATATGCACACACTGGCAGCCGACATCCCCTCCGCCCTCTGGGCCGAGCTGAAGGCCAAGGGTTTCATCCGTCCCGAAGCGCCGGTGCCGCACGGTCTGGATCGGGGCGGCAAGTGAGGATCGACGCGCACCAGCATTTCTGGGCGCTCGCGCGCGGTGATTACGGCTGGATGGAGTCGAGCCCCCATCTCGCCCCGATCCGCCGCGACTTCGTGCCGGCCGATTTCGACACATATCGCCAGAAATACCAGATCGACCGCACGGTGCTGGTGCAGGCCGCCCCCAGCATCGAAGAAACCGAATACATGCTGGGCCTCGCCGATGCGACGCCTTGGATCGCCAAGGTCGTCGGCTGGGTCGATTGCGAGAATCCGGATCATCGTCGCCACCTCGAACGCTGGGCGGGCCATGCCAAATTCTCCGGTGTGCGGCCGATGATCCAGGACATCACCGATGTCGACTGGATGCTGCGCCCGGATGTGCAATGGGCCTATGACGCGGTCTGCGCGCTCGATCTCACCTTCGATGCGCTGGGCGTGCCCCGCCATCTCGGCAATTTCCAGCGCCTGTTCGACCGGTATCCCAAAATGCGCATCGTCATCGACCATTGCCTGAAGCCCGAAATCCGTAACGAGGTTTTTGATGCCTGGGCCGGCGCCATGGCAAAGATCGCCGCAAAGACACCGGTCTATTGCAAGCTCTCCGGCCTTGCTACCGAAGCGAAGCCCGACTGGAACGTCGCGACCTTGAAACCCTATGCCGAACACGTCATCAACAGCTTCGGTGCGGATCGTGTGATGTGGGGGTCGGACTGGCCGGTGGTCAATCTCGCCGGTGGCTACGATTCCTGGCGCAACGCTGCCGAAGCTCTGGTTTCGCCCGCCGACCAAGCCCGCATCTTCGGCGGCACCGCACAGGAGTTTTACCGGATTGCGTGATCGGCCGATCTTGATTGTTATTGCCGCATTGAACGCGTCTCCCTCTCCCCTTGCGGGAGAGGGTCGGGGTGAGGGGGAGCAACGAGTCGGCTGCCGCCACCCCCTCACCGCTCGGCTCAACGCTCGCCGCCTCTCCCGCGAGGGGAGAGGCTAAGAAAGGAATTCCATCGTGACAAACAGACTAGCCGGCAAGATCGCCCTGGTGACGGCAGCGGCCCAGGGCATCGGCGAGGCCACCGCCCGCGCCTATGCCGCGGAAGGGGCGACCGTCATCGCGACCGATATCTCCGCTGCCAATCTCGAAAGGCTGAAGGGTGTCGCCAACATCCGCACCCACGTGCTCGATGTGACCAAGGCAGACGCGATCGCGGCGCTTGCCAAGGAAGAACCGCGCATCGACGTGCTCTTCAACTGCGCCGGTTTCGTCCATAGCGGCACCATCCTTGAATGCGAAGAGAAGGATTGGGATTTCAGCTTCGACCTCAACGTGAAGTCGATGTATCGCCTGATCCGTGCCGTGCTGCCGGGTATGCTCGATCGCGGCAAGGGCTCGATCGTCAACATGTCGTCGGTTGCCTCGTCTCTGATCGCCGTTCCCAATCGTTTCGTCTACGGCGCCAGCAAGGCGGCGGTGATAGGCCTCACCAAATCCGTGGCGGCGGATTTCGTCACCAAGGGCATTCGCTGCAACGCGATCTGCCCCGGCACGGTGGAAAGCCCGTCGCTGCAGGACCGCATGCGCGCGGTTGGTGAAACGATGGGGGGCGATTACGACAAGGCGCGCGCCGCCTTCATTGCCCGCCAGCCGATGGGGCGCCTTGGCACGCCCGAGGAGATCGCCGCCGTTGCGGTCTTTCTTGCCAGCGACGAATCTGCTCTTATGACCGGAACAGCCCTGACCGTCGATGGCGGCTGGACCAACACCTGAGGAATGCGATGAAACTCCTACGTTATGGCGCCGCTGGCGCCGAAAAACCCGGCCTGCTCGACAAGGACGGCCATATTCGCGATCTGTCGCAGCATGTGCCGGACATCGCCGGCGCAGTCCTGTCGCCGGACAGTCTTGCGCGCCTGAAAGCGCTCGATCCCAACTCGCTGCCCAAGGTCGAGGGTTCGGTGCGCTATGGCGCCTGCGTGGGCAAGATCGGCAAGTTCATCTGTGTCGGCCTCAACTATTCGGATCACGCCAAGGAAACCGGCGCCGAGCCGCCCAAGGAACCGATCCTGTTCATGAAGGCGACCAGCGCTGTCTGTGGTTCCAACGACAACGTCATGATCCCGCGCAACTCGGTGAAGACCGATTGGGAAGTCGAGCTCGGCGTCGTCATCGGCCGTGAGGCGCGCTATGTGGATGAGAAGAGCGCCCTCGACTACGTCGCCGGTTACTGCGTCATCAACGACGTCTCCGAACGCGCCTTCCAGACTGAGCGGGGCGGCCAATGGGTGAAGGGCAAGTCCGCCGACACCTTCGGTCCGACCGGCCCCTGGCTGGTGACCAAGGACGAGGTGCCGGATCCGCAGAATCTTGCTATGTGGCTCGATGTCGATGAGAAGCGCTACCAGAACGGCTCCACCAAGACGATGATCTTCGGTGTCGCGCATCTGGTGCACTACATCTCGCAATTCATGTCCTTGCAGCCGGGCGATGTCATCTCGACCGGCACGCCGCCCGGCGTCGGTCTCGGCCAGAAACCGACCCCGATCTACTTGAAGCCGGGTCAGGTCATGCGGCTTGGCATTGCTGGCCTCGGCGAGCAGCGCCAACAGGTCATCGCGACCCCGTAAGATGTTCCTCTCCTGCGGCTCAGCCCTGTTCGATTGTTTTTCGTCGCCGACCGGCAGCCCGGCTACCATTCGCTTGGATGGCCGGGCCGGCGGATCGCCACTCAATATCGCCGTCGGCTTGGCGCGCCTGGGTCGGCGTGTCGGCTTCTTCACCAAGAATTCCTCTGACATTTTTGGTCAGCGCATTCTGGCCTACCTCAAGCAGGAAGGCGTCGATACCAGCCTCATCGTGCCAACGGAACGGAACTCCACACTGGCCATGGTCGAGCTCGACCAGACCGGCAGTGCTCGCTACGTCTTCTATACGGAAGGAACCGCCGACCGCTCTTTGACGCTGAGTGAATTGCCCCCTCAATTGCCGGCAGAAATCCGGGCCGTTCATATCGGTTGCTATACGACCGCGACCGAGCCCAGCGCCACCGCTCTGGTTGCCTTGGCCAAGCGCGAAAGGGAGCGTCGCTTTATCTCTTATGACCCCAATGTGCGGCCATCGATCGTCTCCGATCTCGATGTGTGGCGCGGCCGCATCGCCACCATGTCCGGCACGGCGCATCTCCTGAAGCTGAGTTCGGAAGATGCTGGGTTGCTCTTTCCAGGACAATCGCTCGAACATCTGGCGCAGGATTGGATCCGGGCCGGCGTTCGCCTCGTCATCGTCACCAAGGGCGGCGAGGGAGCCTTGGCCTTCACCGGCCATGGCTGCAGCGCCTCCGTGCCCGGCGTTCATGTCAATGTCGTCGATACCGTGGGGGCGGGCGACACCTTCCAGGCCGCAACGCTCGCCTGGCTCGAGAAGCACGATGCCCTGGGTGGTGCCGAGGCGGCCGATCTCGATTCCGACGCCTTGCGCTCGTTGCTATCCTTCGGCGCCAGGGCTGCCGCGATCACCTGCAGCCGGCGCGGTGCCGACTTGCCGTTCGCGGCTGACCTCAAGGAACTGCTATGACCTATCGTCTCTTCATCGACAGTGCCCATGCGGGCGATTGGAAGATCGGCCTGGGTCGCGGCTGGCTCCACGGCGTCACCACGAACCCGCTTATCATCTCGCGGGCAGGCAAGAAGGTCTACATGCCCACCGCCGCCCAGTTAGTGGCCGATGCGCGCGAAGCCTGCATCGCAGAACTTCAGTTGCAGGTAACATGGCACAGCGCCCCAGAGCTTCTCGCTAACGGCCGAGCGCTGCGCAATCTGTGGCACTGCGTCACCGTGAAGGTTCCCGCAACCGGCATCGGTTTCGAAGCCGCGGCGGCCCTTTGCCGCGAGGGCGTGCCGGTGACAATCACTGCTTGCTACACCGCACACCAGACCATGCTGGCCGCCAGCATCGGCGCGCAATATGTGGCGCCCTATTATGGCCGCATGCTGGATGCCGGCATCGATGCGGATGCCAGGCTGGATGCGATGCTGAGTATTGGCAACCGCCGCAATCTCCGTGTCCTGGTCGCCAGCATCCGCTCGATCGATCAGTTGGAGACGTTGACAGCGCGCGGATTTGATACCTTCACCGTGACCCCCGCGCTGGCCGCGGAGATGGGGCGGGATGCGCAAAGCGAGGGGGCGGCGACCGATTTCATGCGAGCAGCCGACGAGTCCCTGAAATAGTCGCCGAACCTGAATACCTGTTCAACTGTTGAATGGTAATTCAGTCTGGAGCGACTGTCTGGCCCGGCTCAATCCCAGCTCCAGAATCCGGTTGAGAAGGTCCGGATAGGGCAACCCGTCATGGGCCGCCGCCGCGGCGAACTCCTCCTTCGAGGCGATTTCGGGATTCGGGTTGGCTTCCAGGAAATAGGGGACCCCCTCGGCGGTCAGACGGAAGTCGATGCGGTTATAGCCGTCAAGTTCCAGGGTCGTGCAGATGCGTTTCACGATGCGCTGGATGCGACGTTCGATTTCCGGTGAGAGATTTTCAGCCTTGCCGTAGAAGACACCGCGCTTCTCCTGATAGTCGAGGTCGTGCTTCAACTTCTCGGTGGCAACCGTCAGTTTGCCTTGCGCATCCTCACCGAATTGCAGTTCCCACACGGGCAGCACGCGCAAGCGGTGATTGCCGAGGACACCGACGTAAAGTTCGCGGCCATCGATGAACTGTTCGGCGATCGCATCGGTGCCGACGCGTTCATGCACAAATCTGACGCGTTCGGCGA
The DNA here is from genome assembly GCA_016712715.1 of Rhodospirillaceae bacterium. Classification (NCBI taxonomy): domain Bacteria; kingdom Pseudomonadati; phylum Pseudomonadota; class Alphaproteobacteria; order Rhodospirillales; family Rhodospirillaceae; species Rhodospirillaceae bacterium. The sequence continues at coordinate 1,605,264 of JADJQM010000001.1, read as the reverse complement.
GTTTCTCATCGCTGTCGACGACCGACGCCTGGGCAATGCCGACGGAGGAATCCTCGGTGAGACTCTTCACGATGAGCGGAAAGCCGAGCTTGGACGGGCGCTTGATCTTGCGGCCAATCTGGAAAACGGCGAAGGCTGGTGTAGGGATGCGATGATAGGAGAGCAGTTTTTTCGAGAGCGCCTTGCCGCGCGCCAGCATCAACCCGCGCGGATTGCAGCCGGTATAAGGCATGCGCAGCAATTCCAGATAGCTCGCCACATTCTGGTCATAGGCGGTTTCGCCATGGAACTGTTCGAGGAGGTTGAAGACAACATCCGGTTTCCGCTCTTCGATCGCCTCGCGGATCGGGCGCAGCTCGTGCTGCACGCCGATCGCGGTGACTTCATGGCCGGAGGCGCGCAAGGTGGAGATGACGTCATATTCCGTTTTCCACACATGCTTTTCCTTTTCGCTGTAGCCCTTCAGCGAATCCGGCGGCGTGAAATCCGGATGCATCAGCACCAGGACGCGAAGTGACTTCATGGCTGAACCCAAAGGAGGATTTTATTAAAGTGCGAACCATTCCCGACGCGACGGGCTATAGAGGGAATGTACCGTTTTTGCGGTTAACAGAACGATAAAATCCATCATCAATTGCCGCTGATTCCCGGGGGCGCGCAATTTGAGCGCGCGGCAGCGCGCGATCATCGAGTCGAGGACGGCGTCGAGGGTGAGCTGATACTCACCAGTCCAGCGTGCCACGACGCGCCGGATATGGTTGCGGTTGAGGCGTAGGAAGGTCGATGCCAAAGGTGCCCGCCGCTGTTTTGCGTCGGCACTGAAGAGCGTCAGCAGCTCGCGGTCATATTTCGACGATGTCTCGCTGACATAGAGTGCCTGCTTCCGGGCGTAATGTTCATCCAGGGTCTGCTTCAGCGTACTCAACGGATCGACCAACAGCTTCTTGGTGAGATGCGGCTTCTCGCCGGCAATCTCGGCCATCAGTTCATCGACATATTCGAGCTTCCGGAGCGCCGGCCAATCGGCATAGCGTTTGCGCCAATCGGAACGCGGTCGCAGCCATACCGCAAAGGTCTCGGCAAAATCCTCATCCGGATGGCTCTGCGCGTACCACAGTCGGAGATGCTGGACGTAATTCTTGCTGGCGGGATTGGGTCGGTAGTAATGCGGATAGGTGGTGGAGGAGCGGCCGAACACGGCCTGCCAGCGCCGCCGCCGGTGCAATTGGAAGGCGTGCTGTACGACATGGCCCGCCTCGTGGCGGAGGATGCGCATGCATTCCGGGACAGTGCCGCCTTCGACATCAATGATCTTCTTGCGCTCAAGGCGCACGAGGCGCGGATGCGCGAGGTAGAAGGGGATGGCGATCCCCGGCGTGGTATCCGGGCTGAACCACTCATCTGAAATCCAGGCATGGGGGCGAATGCGCAGGTCGCGTTCCGATAGCTCGTCGTAGAGGCGATGCAGGCAGGATTCCAGCCAGGTACCCTCAACAGATACTTTGAGGTCCTTGAGACGCAGCTGCAAAAGCTCTGAATCCGGCAGTGTTGCCCAGGCGAACCGACCCGCCATGATACTCCGATACTGAAGACGTGGGTTGTCATGAAGATAGTGGCATCCGATCCCAGAGCTGGCAAGTTCCACCCGTATCGGATGATTTGGCAACCTTTCAACGCCTTGCCGGTTTCCTCCCCTTAGGTCGGGCCGTGATCCGGCCATAGTCATGATCGGGTTGCCCGTGAAACGAATAGTCCGTCTTTTACTTGGCTTTCTGGCTGTGCTGCTGCTGGTCCTGCTGGGTGGGATCATCTGGTTGACGAGTGCCGATCTGAAGCCTTGGGCCGAACAGGCCGCCAGCGACGCACTCGGCCGCAAGGTGACGGCCAAAGAACTGACGATCACCTGGCGCGACCCGCTGCATATCGAGCTTCGTGATCTCCGGATTGCCAATACGCCGTGGGGCAGTGTCCCGGAGATCATTACGCTGAGCAGTTTCAGTGCCGATGTCGACCCATGGTCGTTGTGGGATGGTACGCCGCTATACCATCACCTTCGCGCCCAGGGGCTCGTGGTGGTGCTGGAACGGGATAAGAAGGGTGTCGGCAATTGGAAGTTCGGCAGTACCGCCGCACAAGATGTCGGCTCAACAGAAGGCGGCTCGAAACAGGGTGGCTTCGCCCTCATCCCGAAAAACCGCACGCAGTTCCCGACTCTGCTCGACATGGCGCTCAGCGATGCACTCATCACCTATCGGACCTATCGTGGCAATATCCTGCGGATCAAGCTCGACAATGTCGCCATTATGTCGGAAGGGGAAAATACCCCGGTCAGCCTGAAGGCAGCCGGCGCCTATAACAACACCCCCCTCATCCTTGACGCGAAGACGCAATCCTTCACCGTGCTGCGCGATGCCGACACACCATTTGGGGCGATCTTCAGCCTAGCGGGTCGAACCGCACGGCTCGATTTCGACGGGACGATGATGGAGCTACTCGATTTCGAGGGTGTCGACGGCCAGATGAATCTGAATGCGCCGAAGCTTGGCAATCTACTCGCTGCCTTCGGTGCGGAGGTTGCAGCCGACTATCCCTTGCAGGTCGCCGGTCATCTGACCCGGCAAGGAGACCATTGGGAACTGACCGGGGCCAAGGGCAAGATTGCCGACAGCAATTTCAACGGTACTTTCATTCTGGATGAAGGCAGTCGCGGATCACCGGACAGTATCGCGGCAGATCTTGCCGTCAATACGCTCGACCTCGACCGCCTCATAACGGCGCAGCCGGAAAAGAAGGCCGTGAGCTTCATGGAGACGTCGCTCAAGGTGCCGCAGGATAGCGGCGCCACCATCAAGGCCAAGATCGAGGCGCAGCACGTCATCTATGGCAAGCTCCAATTGGCCGAGGCCGCGCTGGAGGGTTCCATCGATGAGAACGAGATCAAGCTGCGCAAACTCAGCTTTGCCTATGCGGGCGGCCGGTTCTCCGGTGCGGGAGACCTCAAGACGACCGACGGTGATACCAGCCTCCATCTCGATGCCACTCTCGACGGTGTCGATGCCGACCGACTGGCACAGGAACTCGGCGCAGAACCGGGCGACCTCGCGGGGAAGGTCGATGGTGCCGTCACACTCAACATGCAGGGTGAGACTATTGGCGCGGGGCTGCGCCGAAGCGAGGGAGCTGCAATCCTCACCATGCGAAATGGCAGCATCAAGCGATCTATCATCGAGATGGCATCGACCGATCTTCGCGCCTTGTTTCGTGAGCGAGAGGGATCGTCGCCGATCGGCTGCCTGGCCGGAATCGTTGCCATGAAGGACGGCATGGCCAGCTTGTCACCACTGCGACTTGAAACCAAGGATGCTACCTTGGTCGGCAGCGGCACCATCGATCTGATCAAGCAGCAGGTCGACATAGGGGCCAAATCGGAACGGGCTTCGACGGGCTTCTTCGCCCTCGATCTGCCGCTCAAAGTGTCCGGTCCCTTCGACAATCTTCGGGCCGGCCTTGCCGGCGATGCGGATAAGGCCTGGCAGCCGGCAGCCGCGCCAGACATGGCGAAGCTGGCCCCCGCCATCCGACGCCTCGCAACCGAGAATCCCTGTATAAATTAGGCATAAATGCGACCACCTATCGCGCTCCAGGTCATGGACTTTGGGCTTTGCCAGGGCTAAAACCTCGGCCCAGGAACTGGTTTGGAGTTATCATCATGTCGCATTCGGTGCTCAACGGTCGCGCGGTGGCGGAGACCATGCTGGCGCAGACGCGCAGTCAGGTCGCCGACCTGAAAGCCACCGGCTGGGCGCCGCGGCTCTGCTCCATCTCGGTAGGTGATGTCAGTGCCGTGCAACTCTATGTGCGCAACCAGAAGCGCACCGCCGACAAGGCCGATATCCAGTTCGAGGAGATGCATTTCCCGGCGGACATCCACCAGGAGCAGTTGCTGGCGGCGATCCACGGCATGAATGCCGACCCGCGCGTGACCGGCATCATCCTGCAGCGCCCGGTTCCGGCCCACCTCTCGATCAAGCAATTGCAGGGCGCCATCCATCCGTTGAAGGATGTCGAAGGCATGCATCCCGCGTCGATCGGCAACATTGTCTATAACGAGCTGGAACTGGGGCCTTGCACCGCCATGGCCTCGGTCGAACTGTTGCGCCAGACGGGCCTCTCCCTCGCCGGCCTGGAAGTCGTCGTGGTCGGCCATTCCGAGATCGTCGGCAAGCCGATCGCCTTCCTCCTGATGGCGGAAGGTGCCACGGTCACCGTCTGTCATCACATGACCAGGAACCTGTCAGTCCATAGCCGCCGCGCCGATGCGCTGTTCGTTGCGGTGGGGAAACCCGGTCTCATCAATGCAGAGATGGTGAAGCCGGGCGCTGCCGTCATCGATATCGGGATCAATCAGGTGACCTTGCCGGACGGGTCGACCAAGGTCGTGGGCGACGTTGATTTTGGCTCCGTTTCGAACATTGCGGGCTGGATCACCCCGGTGCCGGGCGGAGTGGGGCCTGTCACGGTCGCCGTGCTCATGCGCAACGCCGTCATCGGGGCCACGCGCCAGAAGAACCATTATGAAAGCCTGTTCGGACCGGCGCATCAGGCGGGTCAGTAACGTGAAATCACCTTGCGTCGACGTGTGCAAGTTCGACGGCCGTACCGGCTGGTGCCTGGCCTGTGGTCGTACCAAGGAGGAGTGTCGCGGCTGGAAGAAGTCCTCCCGCCCGCGGCAAATGGCGCTCAGCGCGGATTTGCCACGCAGGCTGGCGAAACTAGAAGCGCGGGACGGCAAGTAGCTGGGGGCGGACGATGAGCTATGGACTCTATATCGGCAAGAACCGGACGGCGGACGGGATTGCCTATCTCGCGGGCTATGGGGATGAACCATCGAGCTATTGGCTTGAGATCGTGCCGCGTTAGCAGCATGTATCTGGCAGTACCATCACGGTAGGTGTGACGCCGGAAGCCGATCTGCCGGGTGTGTTGAGCGCGATCCCTCAGGTGGCTGAGACTTTCCGGCATATCCGGGTCAGCTACAGCTACTACAAAGGCGTGCCCTCGCCGCTCACCAATGGTGGGTTGAACGAGCATGGTGTCGCCGTGCGTGACATCTGGTCGACCTCGCGCGATGAGCTCATCGCCATGACGCCGACATCCCAGACCGGTCCCAATTATAGCGATCTGGCGCGGTTGGTCCTGGAACGCGCGCGCAGCGCCAGCGAGGGTGTCGATCTTATTGGCGCCCTCATCGCGCGCCACGGCTATGCCGATTACGGCGGCAATTCGCATATCATTGCCGATGCCAAGGAGGCTTGGGTCGTGATCGAATGTGCCGGCGGACAGGGATTGTGGGCAGCCGAGCGGCTGGGGCCGGACAGCATCCGCGCCTCGCGCCCCGGCTATATCGGCAGGATTCCGGTGGACCAGCCAGACCACCCGGATTTCCGCTATTCGGATAACCTGGTTTCCTTCGCCGTTTCACAGGGTTGGTACGATCCAGCCGGCAAACAGCCGTTCGACTTTCATGCGGCTTATGGCGACGGCAAAGGCCGTTGGGCCGGTGTCCAGTGGATCGAAGCGGAAATGGAACGGCGCGCGGCAGCACCGAGCAAGATCCGCATCGAGGACATCTTCTGGGCGGTGCGCACCGAGAAGCTGACAGGTGACACCGCCGGCTATGGCCAGGTCGTTCCCCTGCAGGATCCTTCGCAAGCCGCGTTACGGGTGTTGTGGCACACCCAGGTCGGTGCCATCGCCGCCCCCTTCGTGCCGGTCTTCATGGGCGTGACCGACGTGCCGGAAGAGTATCGTCAGCATCGTTATCTCACAGCAGGTGAATCGGCGCGCTTCCTCGATCTGCGCCATGGCGCGGCGCAGGCGTCCAGTGTGCCGCAGGGCATCGAGTCAACCCGCGCGGCCACCTATGTTTTCAAACGGCTGCTTTATCTGATAGCGCAACATGACGAGCTCTTTCGCCCCGAGGTGACCGCCGTTTGGGAGGCGGTCGAGCATCGGCTTCTGCTCGCTCATTCCGAAGTGTTCGAGACCGCGCTGACCCTGTTCGAGGCCGGCAAGTCGCAACTCGCGACCGCCTTCCTCACCTACTATTGCCGGACGGAACTGCTCTCCGCCCTCGATCTCGGGGACACGCTGGCGCAAAGCCTGGATGCCCGCACAAGGGCGCTGTTCGGATTCAGCAGCGACCATTTGCCGAGATCAGCGCAACAGATCTGGTGAGACGTTCAAAGGTGCGGCGCTGTCGCACCTACTGCACGGAATATTGCACCTGAACTCGGTCGTTGAGCGCGAAGACGATGCAGTCGAACTGGGCCCGCTCCTTGCATTTGGCCAAAGCCAGCTCCCGGTTGTCGCCACCACAATTGCCGGTCGCACAATAGGAGAAGCCCCAGCCGCGTCCGTCCGGTGAGACCGCAAAAGTGCCCGTGCCGGATCCCATTGAAAGCAGGTAAAATTGATAGCCAGCCCAGGCTTCCTGGCTCAGGGTGACGGCCGGCGTGAGGCCATCGCTTTGCGCAACTTGCAGGGCGAGCAACGGGCCCAGGAACCATTTCATCGCTGGTCAGGCCCACAGCGGAAACGACTGCTGCGGTTGGTCAGAATGATCATCGGTCTCATCGCTAACGAGCGTTCCATCTGTCGCCTGCTGTTTCAGCGGAGACCGGCACTGTAACGCGATTGATGCGTGTAGTGTCAAGGCAATCGATGATTCAACGCCACCGCCATCATCCTGTTGCAGGGCCGTTATCGTAATCGTTAACGATGCGACGCCTTAGGCCCGACTTCGCCACCAGTTGTCGGAATTTCCCCGGCTCGTTCTGCGTTATGGAACAAGCCGCGAAGTCCTCGGTTCTCGCCTGGACAACCCAAACCGATCACGGCAAAGGAAGCAATCAATGACACAAGTATCTAGCAGCACGACAACCGACATCAAGGCGCGGGCCAAGACAGCAAAATCCCCGGACGCCATCAAGCTGCTTAAGGCGGATCACGCCGAGGTTGCGGCGATGTTTGAGAAATTCGAGAGCGGTCGGATGACGGCCGCGCGCAAGCAGAAGCTTGCCGAGGAGATCTGCGCGGCGCTTAGCGTGCATGCCCAGATCGAAGAAGAGATCCTTTATCCTGCGGCGCGGGAGGTTCTGAAAAAAAGCGATATGGACATGGTTGACGAAGCCGAGGTCGAGCATGGTTCGATCAAGGAACTGGTCGCCGCCATTGAAGCCGACAAGGAAGGCGATATGTTCGCGGCCCGGGTCCATGTCATGGGCGAATGGGTCAAGCATCACGTGAAGGAAGAAGAGACCGAGTTCTTCCCGAAACTGAAGAAATCCAGAATGGATTTGGCGGAGATCGGCGCGCGCCTCGCCGAACGCAAAGAAGAACTGATGGCGGAGACGGCCGACAAGCCCTGATCGCTCAGGCGGGTGTTGGGTGGCCAGGAGTGGGCGAAAGCCCGCTCCTGGCCTATTCGCGTGGGTGAGCGTCGGCGAGAAAGGCTTGCCGGGGCCGAAATCCAGGCAATCGGACCAGACCGGATCGGCCGATAGGTGGGCACCGTCGCAACGCACGTCATTTGTTGCCTTTGGGGGGCGGATGGCCTTATTTGAGGACCTTACCTCAAACAGGAGAAGCCAGCGTGACCGCCAATATCTTCCGGGGCTGCATTCCCGCCCTGATGACGCCCCTGCAAGGCAGACCGTACGCCCGATTTTGACGCCTTGGTGCAAAAGGGGCAGGAACTGACCAAGGCCGGCATGTCCGCCGTCGTTTACTGCGGGTCGATGGGCGATTGGCCGCTGCTGACGGATGAACAGCGCATGGAAGGTGTCGAACGTCTGGTGAAGGCCGGCATCCGCGTGATCGTCGGCACCGGTGCCCAGAACCCGGCGCGGGCGGCAGCGCTCGCCGCCCATGCCAAGAAGGTCGGCGCCCATGGCCTGATGATCATCCCGCGCGTCCTGTCGCGGGGCCCCTCGGTCGCCGCCCAGCGCGCGCATTTCGCCGGCATCCTGGAAGCGGCGGTCGATCTGCCCTCGGTCATCTATAACAGCCCCTATTACGGCTTCGAGACTAGGGCCGATCTCTTCTTCGAGCTGCAGGCCAAGTACAAGCACCTGGTCGGGTTCAAGGAGTTCGGTGGCGCCGAGTCCTTGAGCTATGCAGCTCAGCACATTACCGGCCGCGACAAGTCGCTGACCCTGATGGTCGGCGTCGACACGCAGGTGTTCCATGGCTTCGTCAATTGCGGTGCTGCCGGCGCCATCACCGGCATCGGCAACGTGTTGCCTGGGCAAGTGCTGCATCTGGTCAGCCTGTGCGAGCGGGCGGCGGCCGGCGATGCCACGGCGCGGCAGCACGCGTTGGAGCTCGAGAAGGCCCTCTGGGTACTCTCCAGTTTCGACGAAGGCCCCGATCTGGTGCTGTTCTACAAATACCTGATGGTGCTGGAGGGCAGCCCGGCCTTCACGCTGCACTTCAACGCGACCGATGCCTTGAGCGACAGCCAGCGAAACTATGCCGAGAGCCAGTTGAAGCTGTTCAAGAGCTGGTATGCGACCTGGTCGGTCGGCAAGAAGTAAACCCCCTCTTCAAACGCTCAGCCGGGATACCAAACCTTACGGGGATCATCGGCTGGGCGTTGATAGGACCAGGCGGCGTCGATCAGCCTCGGCAGATCGTATTGCGGTCGCCAGCCGAGTTCGAATCTGGCGCGGCTGTTGTCGAGCCAGGTCGAGTGGTAGCGGCTCTCTATGTCGATCGACGGCAGGCCGCGGGTCTCCTTGAGATAAGTCACCACCTCGCCGTAATCGACCGGCACATCCATGGCGATGTTGTAGAGCCGGCCTGCGGCAGTCGGATTGTCGAGGGCCGCCAGGATGGCCGCGACCAGGTCATCGACATGGACGAAGTTCCGCTTCAAGGGGCGCCCATGGGCGTCGCGCAGCAGAGGTACGGTGCCGTCCCGGCGGCAGGCGGCTGCTACCTCCGGCGGCACCATGGTCTTCCAGTCGGGTCCGCCGAAGAGATCGTCGCCGAAGCTCAGGCTGTAGCGAAAATCGTCCTTCTCCATGATCCAGGGCGCGCGCAGGCAGCAGGTGTTGATGCCGTACTGGATGCGGAACTGCTCCAGCATCACTTCCTCCAGCACCTTGGAGAGCGCATAGCAGCCGGGATAGGCCCGATGTGGCGTGCTTTCCGTGATCGGCCCGTCATGTTCGTAGAAGAAATGGCCGATCCCGGCATCGCCACCGATGAGAATGAACTGCCGGGCGGTGGGTGACTGGCGGAAGGATTCAAGCAGCCAGAACAGGCCCTTCACGGTGACATCCATGACCGTCTCGGGCACTTCCTTGCAGGTCGCGAGATGCACCACATGGGTGACGCCTTCCATGGCATGCGCGACGCTGGCGCGGTCGGCGATGTCGCCCTTGACGCTCTCGACCCGGTCATGGGGGGCGAGGCTGCGGTTGTGGCACAGCGCCCGGATCCGGGCCCCTGCCCAGCGCGGGTCGCGCAGCAATCCGGCGATCAGCGAAGCGCCGACCTTGCCGGTGGCCCCGGTAACCAGCAGCAGCATCTTATCCTCCTGTGACGTCAGTCTTGATTCACGACGGATGCGCGCTCGACCAGCGGACATTCGACCTTGGTCTGTGCGGGGCGTCTTTCGGGCCGACCGGCATGGTCGACCAGATATTCGGCAGCGAGCATCCCCATCTCGAAATGTGGCAGCAGCATGGTGGTGAGCGGTGGGCGCATGAACTGGGCGATCTCGCGATCATCATAGCCGATCACCGCGACGTCCGCGGGGATGCGCAGGCCCAGTTCCTTCAGCGCCTCGAAACAGCCCAGCGCCATGAGGTCGTTGGCACAGAAGATCGCCGTGGGTGGCTTCTTCAGCTTCATCAGGGCATGGGTCTGTTCATAGCCGGCCGAAGGTTCCCAATTGCCCGGCCGCACGAGCGTGGCGTCGAACGGAATCTCGTGACTGGTGAGCGCCTGGCGATAGCCCTTGAGGCGGTCGCGCATGGCGTCCATCCACACCTCGCCTTCGATGAGGCCGATCCGCGTGTGGCCGGCGCTGATCAGGCGCTCCGTCGCCGCGCGCCCGCCCAACATCTCGCCCGGTGCGATCGACGGCAGCGAGCGATCGGCCGCGTAGCAGTTGAGGAGGATCGTGGGTAGATTGGCAAAGGCCGGCGACGGCGTGATCGCGCGCGTCTGGATGGTGCCGTAGATGAGGCCGAGCATCGGCTGGTTGCGGAACTGCGCCAGGGCGGCCTGTTCCATTTCGGCATCGCCACGCGTCACCGCGATGCTGACGGTGAGGCCGAACTCCCAGGCCTTCTCGCGGACACCGTCAAGGGCGATGGCGCACCAGGGATCGGTCGACATCTCGTCGACCATGAAGCCGATGACCGTCGCATCGGTGGTCGAGGGACGGGCCGGGCCACGCCGGATCAGGCGATAGCCGAGTGCCTTCGCGGCATCCAGCACCCGCTGCCGGGTTTCGCTGGAGAGGCGTGCCCCCATGGCGTCATTGAGCACCAGGGACACGGTTGTCTGCGACACGCCGGCAAGCGCTGCGATGTCGGTCATGGTGGGGCCGCGCTGGGTCGAGCCACGCTGGCGGTTGACGGAAGGGGAGGCCTTCTGCTGCGCCGCAGCGGGTTTCCGGGGTGGCTTCTTGACGGCGTTCATCGGGACCTTATCGGCCGTAACCAGCTTGATTCAAAAGACATTGCCGTACCATCCCCCCGCCCAACATCATGCGCATATTAGCAGATGCAACATATTGTTTTTACTGATTTTTGATTTGTATGATATTTCCGGTTGACGAGATATTAGCACCGGTGGAACACTCTTGAAAAGCGGCGCATAGAACGCTCGCGGACGACCCGTCACCAAACAATCTCAATGGGAGGTACTCGTGAAGATCATCATTTCAGCAGCCGTCTCGATTGCCCTGGCGCTGTCGGCCTCGCAGGCGATGGCGCAGGAGAAGAAGCAGCTGGCATTTGTCGTCAATGCCGCCTCCGATTTCTGGAAGCTCGCGGAAGCCGGCGTGAAGAAGGCGCAGGCAGAATTGCCGAATTATGAGCTGCAGTTCAAATATCCCGCACAAGGTACGGCCGCGTTGCAGAACGCACTGATGGACGATCTCGTCGCCGCCGGCACCGATGCCATCATGATTTCCTCGGTCGATCCCAAGACCTCGATCGATGCCTTCAACCGCATCGCAGGCCAAGTGCCGCTGTTCACCACCGATAGCGACGCGCCGGACAGCAACCGCATCGCCTATCTCGGCTCCTCCAACACGCTGGCCGGGGTGCAGGCCGGTGAGGTGGCGGTGAAGGCCTTGCCGGGTGGCGCCAAATGCATGGGCTTCGTCGGCTTCCTCGGCGCCGACAATGCCAAGGAACGCATTGCCGGCTTCAAACAGGCGGTGGAAGGCAAGGGGATCGAGCTCGTTGACGTACGCGGCGACGATGTCGATTTCGCCCGGGCCCGCAGCAATGTCGATGACGTGCTGGCCGCCAACCCGGAAATCAACTGCATGGTCGGGTTCTATTCATACAACCCGCCCAAGATCTATGAAGCGCTGCAGGCTGCCGGCAAACTGGGCCAGATCACGGTCATCGCCTTTGACGAAGACCCGATCACCCTGGGTGCGGTGAAGGATGGCAGCTTTGCCGGCACCGTCGTGCAGCAGCCGTTCGAATGGGGCTATCAGGGCATGAAGCTGATGGCCGCCTACCTCGAAGGCGACAAGTCGCAGATCCCGGCCGACAAGCTGATCATCGTGCCGACCAAGATCATCGACAAAGGCAATGTCGAGGAATTCGAAGCCAATCTGAAAGCGACCCTCGGCAAGTAAGCTCCCACTGATTTGCCGAGCGGATGTGCTGGCGCGTATGGTTCCACGCGCCAGCACCCTCTTTGCAACCGCCCCCCCTTGCAGACCCACTTGGCATTGATCACTATTGCGACGGCATGTGCGGGGCGAACGCGCGATGGCTGACCCGTTCCTGCGACTGACCGACATCACCAAGACCTATCCCGGGGTGACCGCCCTGTCGAAGGTCTCGCTCTCCGTCGCTCCCGGCGAAGTCATCGGGCTGGTGGGGGAGAATGGTGCCGGGAAGTCGACGCTCATGAAGATCCTGGGCGGCGTCGTGGAGCCCAGTTCCGGGCAGATCCATGTCGATGGCGTGGCACGCGCGGCACTCACCGTGCCGGATGCAATCCTGGCCGGCATTGCCTTCGTGCACCAGGAACTCAATCTGTTCGATAATCTGGACGCCGCGGCCAATGTCTTTATCGGCCGCGAGCCGCTTTATGGCGGGCCGCTGCGGCTCATCGACCGCAAGGCGCTTTATGCGCGGGCCAAGCCCTATTTCGAGCTCCTCGATGTCGACTTCAAGCCGGACACGATGGTCTCCGATCTCTCGATCGGCCAGCGGCAATTGCTCGAGATCATCAAGGCGCTGTCGCTGGATGCGCGGCTCATCATCATGGACGAGCCGACCTCGAGCCTGACCTTGAGCGAGACCGAGCGGCTGCTCGGCATCATCGCGGACCTCAAGGCCAAGGGGGTGAGCGTCATTTTCATCTCCCACCGGCTCAACGAACTCACCGAATGCGCTGACCGAGTGATTGTGCTGCGCGACGGGCATGTCGTCGGGCATCTCGACAAGGTGCATGTCACCCATGGCGAGATGATCCGCCTGATGATCGGCCGCGATCTGAAATCGCTTTATCTGCCGCCGGCCAGTCCGCCAGGCGCCCATGTGCTGGAGATTGCCGAGGCGCGGACCGAGACCTATCCGGATCATCCCGTGTCGCTGCAGGTGCGGCGAGGTGAGATTCTGGGGCTGGCTGGCCTCATCGGCGCGGGCCGGACGGAGTTGGCGCGCACGATATTCGGCATCGACAAGCTGCTGGGCGGGCAGATCCTGCTCGACGGCGCGCCGGTCGAGATCAGGACACCGCGCGAGGCGATCGCGCAAGGGATCTTCCTGGTGCCGGAGGATCGCAAGCGGTCAGGCCTGCTGCTCGACATGTCGATCGCGGAGAATATTTCGCTGCCCGATCTCCTGGCCTATGCCAGCAACGGTCTGGTGCAGGATGGGCGTGTGACCGCCAATGCCGAACAGCAGCGCCAGCGATTGCATATCCGGGCACCAAATGTCGGGACCGAGACGGGGTCGCTGTCTGGCGGCAACCAGCAGAAGGTGGTGCTGGCGAAATGGCTCTCGATGAAGCCGCGCCTCCTCATCTGCGACGAGCCGACGCGCGGCATCGATGTGGGTGCCAAGACGGATATCTACCGCATGCTGCGCGACCTCGCCGATGCGGGTGTCGCCATCCTGATGATCTCCAGCGACATGGAGGAGGTGATCGGTGTCAGCGACCGCATCGCCGTCATGCATGAAGGGCGCATCAGCGGCTTTCTCGAACGCGCCGATTTCAACGAACACAATGTGCTGCAACTGGCCGTCGGCCACAGGACCACGCTGGGGACAATCGGGGGGACCACTACCGCATGATCAAGAAAGATATCGGCCTGCTCATCCTCATCCTGGTGGTGGGCACGGTGGTGGCGCTCATCAACCCCTTGTTCCTGTCGCCGATCAATCTCGGCAACACGGCCAATCTGGTGGGGCTGTTCGGCCTCTTTGCCATCGGCCAGGCCTTCGTGATCATCACCGGCGGCATCGAATTGTCGGTGGGCTCGATCATCGCCCTGCTGGGCGTGCTGTTCGTTGACCTCATGGTGACCTATGAGATGGCCTGGCCGGCGGCACTCCTCCTCATGCTGGTGCTGGGCATGCTGTTCGGCCTCATCCACGGTCTCCTCATCACGCGGATGAATTTGCAGCCCTTCATCGTGACCCTCTGTGGGTTGCTCATCTATCGCGGGGTGGCACGCTTCTACACGGCGGATGCCACCGCCGGCTTCGGCTTCGGCGTGAGCTTCCCGACGCTTGAATGGCTGACCACCGGGCGCCTCTACGGCGTGCCCCATGCCTTCATCGCCATGCTGGTGGTGGCCGCCATCATGTGGGTGGTGCTGCACCGCTCGGTCTTCGGGCGCTATCTCTATGCGGTCGGCAAGAACGAGGAGGCGGCGCGCTATTCCGGCATCCCGACGAAGCAGGTGATCGTCGCAGCCTATGTGATCTGCGGGTTGCTGACCGCGATCGCAGCCATCTTCTTTGCGATGTACACCCGCTCGATCTCCCCCTCATCCCACGGCAATTTCTACGAACTCTACGCGATTGCCGCGGCGGTGCTGGGCGGCTTCTCGCTGCGCGGTGGCGAAGGTTCTGTGGTTGGCGTCGTGCTGGGCGCCATCCTGCTCCAGGTCTTGCAGAACCTGGTCAATCTGCTGGGCATCCCAAGCTCGCTCAACTTCGCCGTGATGGGCTCGGTCATCCTCATCGGCGTCCTCGCCGACACCCAATTCGCCGCCTACCGCAAGCGCCGCGCGGCAAAGCGGAGTGTGGGGTAGCGATTGCCCGACTGCCTGCGCCCCAAGATGCTATGATGGCCGCGCCCGCGATTTATGGCGGCGCGTGAGATCTGCATTTTTGATGGGATATTGTAATGAATTGGATAGAGAAGATTTCCGGCTGCTTCAGCCGTGCCGATGGTGCGTTTGCCGGCAACCCGATGGATGACAAGCGCGCGAAGACCCTGCGTGCCGATCTGATGAAGGCCGGTGTGAGCTGGAACGACGTCGAGAAGGAATTCCAGGAGTACCAGGAAGGCGAGGGCGCGCCCGCAGACCAGATCGCCACGGAAATGCGGAAGGTCGAGAAGTTCTTCCGGTTGAAGCTGTCGAAGTCGAGCAGGTAGCGACGTGCGGGGAATGGGAGCGAAACGGACTAGGATGGAGTAGAAAATTATCTCTGTATTGTTGCCACTATGGCTTCGCCTTCGCGACCTCTGGCTGATACCGCTTCTTAAGCATCGGCGTCACCTTGAACTCTTGAATATAGGGGCCGTGCTTGGCCTTATCCATCAGGCGCCAATATAGATGCTGGACATATTCATCCTTGATCTCTACCGGCTCGTCATAGCGATAGAGGGTCGGTATCTCTTTGGTGGGCGTCGAGACAAACGTCTTGCGTTGCTGACCCAACAGATAGGTCCAAATTGCGATACGAATGTTGTTCAAGAACTCGCATATTGTACTTGAATGGTAGTGGAACACGTCATCATGGAACTGTTCCCAAAACTCTTCGAAGATCATCAAGGCCTGCATCTGGTCAATCTTGACGTTGTTGCGCTCTAGAATGTCACAGAAGTCACGACCGCATCCCGTTAACCTCGTGAAGTTATGCTTGGCGATATTGCCACATATCTTCAATAGCTCGTGCATTGTCATTTTGAAGTCAGCTTCAAGGCCGATGGTCGGAAACCATATCTTTTCAAATTGAACGTTGGTGGTGAGCCACGCTTGAAACTCTGCTGTCACGTTGGTTAGTGGAACAATGCGTTTGTCCATTTCGAACTGGGGCGCTGCGCATATCGCCTTGAGGCAATCGAGATAGTTGTCGTGCGGAGTCTTCTTATTGATGAACTGCGGTGACAGGAAATCGACTAAGAGGATGTTGAAGTAGGTGCTGTGCGCGCTCGTTTGAAATCTCACCTCTTTGTTTGGATCTTCGCCGAGGATGCGAAGCATGTCATTGTTGACCATGCCGTCGATCATGTCCCAGATCACGGTCAAGAAGATGACCTCCAGTTCCATGTCGTTGAAGTCGGGCAGTTGAGGCGCTTTTGCCATGACACTATAGCCCCTGGCGCAAGGCATGAATGCGTTGCTCTAGGCCAAGCAGCTTATAGCGTTCCGTGAATACATTCGCGAAAATGAACAGACAGCAGAGACCCATCCTTGCTAGGCTTTTGAGGGCGTTGTCCAGTGCCAGGCCATCACCTTGCAGATAGACTTGCTGCAAGATGGTTTCTTTCTCGCCTTCTTCCATCGTGAGGGCGCCCGTGACGCTGCGTTCATTCGGGTGGGCGCCAAAGTCAATACACTCTTGATAGAAGCGTTCATATAGGTCTGCCGCCTTGCTATCTTTGGCGTGAATGCTTGCGACGATATCGGCCTGCTTGAAGCGATTCTTTGACGCTTTCATTGCGGCGTCATCGTCGTGGCGTTTTAGCCATATCTCGGCCAAGTCAGCGTGAGAGTGAATATGAAGGCCGTAAGATGCTTGCTCCAACATCGCTCGACACATGACGAATGTCTCGACTGTTGCGCCTGCCATGGCATGTCCTGCGGCTGTCTTGAAAGCGGAGTGACAGCGGAGCAGGAGAAGCGCTGCCACTTGGCTTTTGTTGTTCGCAAGATTCTCACCGATCGTATGGAAGCAGGCATCGATTTCGATGAGCTTCGCAACCGCCAGCTTTTTATGAACGAAGGTCGCGAACTGATTGCCACGTACAGTGTCAAAGAACGCCGTCAGCTTGTCAGTGCCCCAATCGGGTGGTGTCTGTTCAGCCATCGTCTTGCTCCTCATTAATTACTAAACAATAAATGACGCGATAAGTGCCGACCAGAATTTTGTGCGACGATTAATAAAGACTATTTGATTGCATCATATGCGATACGCGCTCTGGCGAGGTTAGCTAGCTTGATGTAGCGATGTGGTGCTAAGTCGGGCGTCCAATCATGATTGGAGCTTCGCAACGAGTGTCGACAATAGCGCGGATTATCCGCATCCACGTTTGGTGGCTTTCGAATTCACCGCTAGCAGCTTGTCGGCGCGCTTCGCCGCGATCAGATTGGGTCATCGCTGTACTGATCGCAGAGCAGTTTAGCGCAACGCAGGATCTCGCTGGGTAAGGTCGTTGTGGTGACACTGGCGGTGAACGGCGTTGGAACGGCTACACAGGCTTTGGTACCGGTTGCTGCCGTGTTCCGCCTGATCGTTCTGATATCAAGCGATCTCTTTCTCGAAGAGATGCCGAGTTTCAAATGGCAAAATGGTGGGCGGTACAGGGATTGAACCTGTGACCCCTACCATGTCAAGGTAGTGCTCTCCCGCTGAGCTAACCGCCCGCCTGACCTGCGACCTGTCCCGCCTGGAGTCCGGGGGTGGTGCGCGCGATCGGGCTTGTCTGGGATGGCCCGATCAATCGGCGGGTCGGCAAATAGCATCCTCCCCCACGGAAGGCAAGCGTTCGAATGGGCGGGATTGCCTTTTTCCTGATTTCCGTTGGCTTTCAAAGGACATAGGCCTGGCGAAAAAGGGCCGGAAAAGGGCCAGGAATTTGCGTCCGCCGGCGCTGCCGGCCGTGACAGGCGGGGTAAAATTCACTAAAGCTTGGAGGGATGCCAAACGGTGACCTTCATATTGAGCCGGCCAGCGCAGCCCTAACTGCCGAATCTGGCGAAGCCATCCTCAATCTGCTCCGTCCCCAGGCGTGGCGGGCCCCGCTGATCGTTGCCTCGCCCCATTCCGGCACCCAATATCCACCGGCCTTCCTGGCCAGCACCGGCCTCACCCGGCAGGAATTGCGCCTGTCGGAAGACTGCTATGTCGACGAGCTGGTGGCGGCCGCCCCCGAGCTCGGCGTACCGCTGCTGGCGGCGCTCTTTCCCAGGAGCTTCTGCGACGTCAACCGCGAGCCGCTGGAGCTCGACCCCAGCATGTTCGCCGACCGGCTGCCGGCCGGGGCCAACATCGCTTCGCCCCGGGTGGCGGCGGGTCTCGGCGTCGTGCCGCGCCTGGGCGCCAACGACCGCGAGATCTATCGCCACAAGCTGACCTTTGCCGAGATCGAAGCGCGGCTTGCGCGCTATTACCGGCCCTATCACGCGACGCTGAATGCGCTGTGCAATGAGGCGGTCGCGAAGTTCGGCGCCTGCCTCATCCTCGATTGCCATTCGATGCCCTCGCCAGGCACGGCCGCCGCCGGCGGCGATCACCGCCATGGCGGGTCCAATAGCCGCGTCGATTTTGTGCTGGGCGATTGTTTCGGGGCGTCCTGCGCGCCGGCGATCAGTGCCGCGGTCGATGCTTACCTGCGCGCGGGTGGTGCCAACATGCGCCGCAACAGCCCCTATTCGGGCGGCTATGTGACCCAGCATTACGGCAGGCCGGCCACCGGCATCCATGTGCTGCAGGTCGAGATCAACCGCGCGCTCTATGTGAACGAGAAGTCGCTGGAACGGAGCGCCGGTTTTGCCAGCGTCCAGGCGACCATGACCGGGCTCATCAACATGCTGACGGACCGTGCTTCGGAGCTGCTGACGGCATGAGCGGTTTCACGATCCGACCGGCGGTCGAAGCCGATCTTGCCGCCCTGCAGCGGATCTATGCCCATCATGTGCTGACCGGCCTTGCCAGCTTCGAGGAAACACCACCGGACCTTCCGGAGATGATCCGCCGCTGGCAGGCCATTGCCGGGGCCGGGCTGCCCTATGTGGTGGCTGTGGCACCAGAGGGCGGTGAGGGGGGCGGTGAGATTGGCGGCTATGCCTATGCCGGGCCCTACCGGCCGCGCTCGGCCTATCGCTTCTCGGTCGAGGATTCGATCTATCTCGACCCGCGCTTCGTGGGTCGGGGGCTCGGCCGCATCCTGCTGCAGCGGCTGATCGACGATGCGACGGCGCTGGGCAAGCGGCAGATGATCGCGGTCATCGGTGATTCGGCGAATCAAGCCTCGATCGGGGTCCACCGGGCCTTGGGATTCGAGATGACGGGGACCTTCAAGGCCATCGGCCTCAAATTCGGGCGCTGGGTGGATACGGTGCTGATTCAGCGGGCGCTCGGTCCCGGGGCCAGCTCTACTCCGACTAATTAAGTAATTTCAGCGCTTTAATGGCGCTTTAATTCGGGGCCAGAAAAAAAGGCCGTGCCAAACGGCACGGCCCAAGTTCTGGGAGGAAACGCCCATGAGGGGCGCCTTGCGACAACGCCTGTCAGGGGAGAAATGCGTCGTCGCAAGGCAAAAGATGGCGATACCGCAGCGCAATGTCAAGCCTTTAGGCAGTGGTCAATTAAGCGTCATCGTGCTGAAAAAATTGGCAAATTTGTGTTGCTGCTATGCAACACTATAAAATAAGTAGAGTATTCGAAATCCCAGCTATCCCCTGGCAAACGCGGGATTTCCGACAGTATTAGTCGGACAAATGACAGCGTTGGTCAGGCGCATGTTTTGATTAACCATTCGGGATTGCCGGGGCTCTGCCACCCCGGTAACGTCATCGGATGAGCGAAATCCTCCTCTCCGGACCCCTCAACGGCACCCATGTGGCGGCCGCGCGGCTGGCCTGCGAGGAAAAAGGTCTCATTTATTCGGTGCAGGAACCGGATCTGCTCAAATCGGGCGGCTTCCGACTTGCCGAGCTGCTGACCTATCTCTGCGAACGGCAACCGACCCTGATCCATGGCGACGTCGCCCGGGGCGGCCTCATGCTGTTCGATCTCGAAGCGATCCTGCGTTACGTGGATGAGGGCTTCCCGGGACCGATCCTGCAGCCGGAGCCGCCCCGCGACCGGGCGCTCATGACCCAGATCATGGCGGTCATCCGCGCCCATCTGGTGCCGTCCGCGGTGGGTGTCGTGATCGCGCAGCGGCTGTTCGTGCCGTTCCTGGGCGGTGTGCCCGACCTCAATCTCGTGACGAGGATCTGCCCGGCGATGCAGGATGCGCTCTATGCGGTCGAGCAATTGTCGCTGCTCAGCCATGACGGCGAGCGTTCGGAGTTTCTGATCGGACGCGACCTCAGCCTTGCCGACATCATGCTGCTGCCGATCGTGGGATATCTCATGTCGACGCCCGAGGGGAAATCCGCCATCGGCGGCTCGACCAGGCTCTCGCGCTGGTGGATCGCACTCTCACGCCGCGCCAGTTGGGCCCGGACCAAGCCGCGGCTGGGCTGAGCGCCAGACAGTCCGCGGGCGACGCTCAGGCCTGCGATGGCGCGGTGCGGCGCGGCAGCAGGGAAATGAAGCGCAGGACGAAGACAAGGCCGCAGAGCGGTGCCAGCGTGCCCCAGCCCAGCACCAAGGTGACGGCCCGGGCGACATCGGCCTCGCCCAGCGCGTCGGTGAGGCCGGCGGCGTTGGCGATCGCTCCCGCGGCGGCGGCCCCGAACGCGATGCCGAGCGAACGCATGGTGGGAATGGAGGAGGCGGTAATCGACTCCTCGCCGGGGGCTGCGTGGCGCATGGCCGCCGCGACGACATGGAGGTTCGAGCTGCCAAGACCGATGCCGACCAATCCGTTGAGCGCCGCGATGGCATAGGGCGAGAGCGAGGTGACGCCAAAGGCGAGGCCGGCGAGGCCGATGACACAGAAGGCCATGCCGCAGACCATGGCGGCGATCACCATGCGACCCTGCCATTTGGCCGTGAAGACCGAGGCGGCCGTCCAGCCGATGGCAAGGATTGCCATCATGTAGCCGGCGACGATCGGCGACTGGCCATGAAGTTCCTGCAGGGCCAGCGGCAGGAACACGCCGATGACGGTGTGGGTCATGGAGGCGAGGAACATCGCCCAATAGCCGGTGCCGGTCGTGGTGAACCAGGACAGCGGCTGACTGGGGAAGAGACGGTTGAGGCCCCGCCGGTCAAGCAGGAAGGTACTGAACACCAGCAGCAGGGCAAGGGCGATGAGGCCGATGCGCGCGGGCAGCGTGGCGCCTTCGCTGGCGATGCCGACGCTCATGACGCCGGCGGTGAGCAGGGCCATGCGGCCGAAGGGGAATTGCGGCACGGGGCCGGGCTGCGGCCGGTCGGCCGGCAGCTTGCTCAAGGCGACGCCGAGGAAGATCAGCACGAACGGCAGATTGAACCAGAAGGCGCCGCGCCAGAAGTCGATCGCCGCAAAGCTGCCGCCGAGCGCCGGGCCGATCAGGGCGGCAACACCCCAGGTCGAGGAGATGAGTGCCAGCAGCGGCTTCTTCAGCGGTTCGGGAAAGAGCTCTCCCACCATCGCCATCGACCGCGACAGCACGATGCCTCCACCGAAGCCCTGCACGAAGCGGGCGAAGATGAAGAGTTCCATGCTGGGCGCTGCCGCGCAGCCGATCGAGCCGAGCAGGAACAGGACGGCGCCGGCGCAATAGGCGCGCCTGCCGCCAAAGCGCAGCCGCAGCGGTGCCGTCGCCGCGGCGCCGATGATCGAGGCCACCATGTAGAGCATGGTCGACCAGGCATAGAAATGGGCGCCGCCCAGATCGCGCACCACGTCGGGCATGACGGTCGAGACCACGAACACATCCACGGCATGGAGCGCGATGCCGAGATTGAGCATGACGACATAGAGGCCGAGCCCATGGCCAAACAGATTTCGCCAGCTATTGGCCGGGGCGTTGTCGGGTGGGGTGGTCATGCTGGGATCCTTGGCGCGCGGGGCTCGTGGTGGCTGGCGGTTGGGCGCCGAATGTACGAGCGGCCCCGTGACCCGTCAAAGACCCTGCGGCGCTGGGCTGCCATGCTTTCTCGCATAGCTGGCATTTGACGCAAAACCAGGGTCCGGCCCACACGCATGTGCGGCCGCAACGGTGGCGTCGCCCTGTCATTGATGCTACATATTTCCAGCTCAATTCGGGGGAATCACATGAGCGTCAAACTGATCCGCTTCGGCAACAATCCGCCACCTGTCGAGACCGGTGCGCCGGGGAACATCATCAGCGGCAATCCGAGCACGAAGCTGCAGAACTACTACACCGACGCGACGGGCCAGTTCTTTTGCGGGATCTGGGAATCCAGCCCCGGCAAATGGCAGGTGAATTATGGCGAAGAAGAATTCTGCGCCATCCTCGCCGGTCGAGCCACGCTCACCGATGCCGACGGTGAGGCGCAATCCTTCAAGACCGGCGACGCCTTCATCATTCCCAAGGGCTTTACCGGCACCTGGGAAACGATCGAGGCGGTCAGGAAATGGTATGTGATCTTCGAGCCGAAGGCATGACGATGCGCCGAGGCACCAGCGGTCGAGTTCGTCCACCGATCGCGGCGAGGTAGCGATGGCCGTTCCGGCATCCGGCTTGCGCGTCCTCGTGATCGACGAGCAGAACGTAACGCGCCGCATGGCGGTGAAGATGGTGCGCGACGGCGGTGCCACCGAGGTCCTCGAGGCCGAGAGCGTGGAACATGCGCTGGTCATGCTCGAGGCGCAGCACGCGCCGGTCGATCTGGTCATCACGGATATCAAGGCAGGCGCTTCCTCGACGGCGCTGGATGCGGTGGGGTTCGTGCGCCGCATCGCCGAACGGCGCCTCGCGGCTCATCTCATCATTGCCTCGGCACTTGATGAGCCGATCATTCGGTCGGTCGAGGCGATGGCGTTGGGCTTTGGTCTGGAGGTGGCCGGGTTGGTGCGCCGCCCGATCAGCCCGGAATCTTTGCGTCCTGTCATCGTGCGCCTGGTGGCCCGCCGGGCGGCGGCCCCCTTGCTGCGTTCCCGGTCGGTCCACCTCACCGTCGAAGACCTGCGTCACGCCATTGCCGACAAGCAGTTCGTGCCTTATTTCCAGCCACGCGTCCGGGCCAGTGACGGGACGTTCACGGCAGCCGAAGCGCTGATCCGCTGGGCACATCCGGAGCGCGGCCTGGTGCCGCCGCGCGCCTTCATTCCGCTGGCGGACCGTACCGGCCTCATCGACGGCATCACCGACGTGGTGTTGGAGAAGTCGATCAACTGGGCGCGGGTTTGGCGAGATGCGGGCATCGACATCGCGGTCTCGGTCAACCTCACCGAAAACGTGCTCAATCAGCCGCGGCTTCCCGAGCGTATCGCGCAGCTTGCCAGGCAGCATGATGTGGCCCATGGGCGCATTGTCCTCGAAGTCACGGAATCGGCCGCCATCACCGAGATGGCCTCGTCGCTCGAGGCGCTGGCCCGTCTGCGCATCATGGGCTTTGGATTGTCGATCGATGATTTTGGCACCGGCATGGGCACGCCGGAGCAACTCGCGCGCAGGCCCTTTACCGAAGTGAAGATCGACCAGGCGCTGGTGACGGGGGTGTACGAGCAGCCCCAATTCTTCGGTGTCCTCGAATACTCGCTGAAACTGGCCAGGCAGCTGGGCCTCAAGACGGTCGCCGAAGGCGTCGAGACCCAGGCGGACTGGGATCTGCTGAAGGATCTTGGCTGCGACGAGATGCAGGGCTATCACGTCGCGCGTCCGATGCCCGGCGAAGAGATCGAGGGCTGGGCACAGGGCTGGCACCGCGAGGCGCTTTAGAGGGCGATCTGCCTAGTCGGCGTTTCGCGAGCAATAGATCGCGGCCATCACGGCGCCTTTGATAAAGGGCAGAAGGGCCAGCGACATGATCACCGTGAACGGCAACCAGATGGCAAGCTGCACCCAGGTCGGCGGATGGGCATAGCTTTCCAACATCAGCAAGCCCGTCACCAGGATGTGGCCGACGATGAAGATGGTGAAATAGGCTGGCGCATCATCTGCCCGCAGCGGCTCAAAGGGTAGGGCGCAGGCGCTGCATTGTTCGGCAATGCTGAGATAGCCCTGGAACAAGCGCCCCCGCCACAGCGTGGGCATTTGCGGCACCAGCCGCGCCCCAGGGCCGTGGTCCATTTCGACGTGACTTCGAGCGGCGGCATTGCAGGGATGTTCCTCAGAGTTCAGCAGCAGATACACCATAGAACCTGCCACCAAGTCCACCATGCGGCTCGATGTCACCATCCGATATCCATATGTGTTCCCGGGAATCAGATCTTCGGTCGTTGAAATGGCTGGCTTTGTTCGAATGCGCGGGCGGCATTGAGGACGGCACGATCGCCATACAGGGGTCCGACAATCTGCAGGCCAATAGGGAGGCCAGCACTGGTGAGGCCGCATGGCAGGGAAATGGCCGGCTGGCGCGTCAGGTTGAACGGGTAGGTGAACGGGGTCCAGTCCGACCATTGCTTGTGGGCGACATGGGGTGGGAAGTCGTGCCCCGCCTGGAAGGCAGGGATCGGCATGGTCGGTGTCACCAGCAAATCATATCGCTGATGGAATTGATTCATGCGGGTTCCCATCGCTTCTCGCGCCTTCACGGCGGCGAGGTGCTCCATAAGCGAAATCCTGCTACCCAACGCGACCACCTGGGCAAGACCCGGATCGAGCAGTTTCCGCTTTTCGTCCGGGAACTGACTGACGAGAAAGGCCGCACCGCCGAACCAGTGCGTCTGGAAGGTGAGCAAACTGGGATCGAGCACTTGGTCAACCAGGTCTACTTTGGCACCAAGAGCCTCGAACCGTGCGACTGCCTTTGCGACGCTGGATGCGATTTCCGGGTCGACGGTAGCGCCTGACAAGGTCGGGAGAAGGCAATGCGCCAGCCTGCGATATTGCCATTCAGGGTTTCATGATAGTCGGCGGGTTCGGCCGGCAGCGCGTGACAATCCCGCGGGTCGGGCCGCGAGATGACCGAGAACATCAGCGCCGCATCGGCGACCGAGCGCGTCATCGGTCCGACATTGGCAAGGCTGCCGAAAGGCGAGAGGGGATAGGCTGGAACGCGCCCGAAGGTCGCCTTGAACCCGACAATGCCGCTGAAGCTCGCAGGTATGCGGATGGAGCCGCCGCCATCGGTCCCGATATGGAGCGCTCCCATGCCGGTGGCCGCGGCAACCGCCGCACCACCGCTGGAACCGCCGGGTGTCATGGCCGGATTCCAGGGATTGCGCGTGATCCCGGTGAGCGGCGAATCCGTGACACCTTTCCAGCCAAACTCCGGCGTGGTGGTCTTGCCAAGGATGACGGCGCCATGGGCGCGCAGGCTGGCACTGCTCGGCGCGTCGTCGGTCCAGGGTTGATCGGCATCAACCAGCAGGGAACCCCGCCGCGTGGGCAGGCCCTTGGTCAGTACCAGGTCCTTGATCGACACCGGCACGCCGTCGATCAGCCCGCAGGGCTCGTTACGCTGCCAGCGTGCCTCGGATGCCCTTGCCTGCGCGAGGGCGCCGTCCCGGTCGACCTGGCAATAGGCATTGAGGGCAGGGTTGTGGCGCGCGATCGCCGCAAGAGCTGCTTCGGTGACGTCCACGGGCGACAGTTTGTGAGCGCGATAAAGGGCGATCAACTCGACCGCGGTCAAGAACGCGAGATCATTCATGAACAAAACCCCCAGATAGATCAATTAACCTTCTATCAACCGCTATTCCTGCATGGTTCCGCCGCGTTGTTCAATGCTGCACTGGATGTTGCACGCCTTGAACATGGGATTGGCTGGCGGATCAAGAATGGGGTCGTGGGATGAGCTTGCAAGGGACCTGGGAATTATCATTCCTGGTAGATCGTGACGGCCGGATTCTGGAAGGTCGCGGCGCGTGCAGCGAGCATCTCGGGCAGAGCCTGCAAAGCCTGATCGGCAGTTCATTTCTGACCTATGTCGTGCCCCAGGAACGACCGCATCTGCGCCGCTTCATCGGCCAATTGCATCGACCGAAGGCCAAGCGCGCGGCGCTCATTTCCCTGCAGACACCGGGTGGCGCCGTTCGCGCCTATGCGATGGAAGCGCAAGCTGGTCGATCGGCCGAGGATAACTGGCTGATGTTCACGCGCGATGTCGCCAGTGGCGAGGGGATCGACGATCTCGATCTGCCACTGGTGATGGCGGATGAAGGCCAGTTCCTGCGCCTAGTGGAACTGGCGGCCGCACAGTCCCGCGAGTCACTGGATCTGACGACGATCGAAATCGGCGGTCTCAGCGACACGAAGAAGTTGGCGGGGCTCGATGTCGATGGCATTGCCGCATTCGAGCGCAGCATTGGCGAAACGCTGTCCGGCAATGCTCATGAAGGCATCCTCTCCAATCCTTCTCGCGGCTTTTACAATCTGCTTCATGATCCAGCCAAAGGCGGCGATGCCATTGCGCAGGATCTGACTTCGGTTGCCAGCCGGCATGGTATCAGTGCCACGCAGGCCGGCATCGCCCATGCCACCATGTCGGTGGCACCCAACACGTCGCTCGGCGACATCCGGGCCTCCCTCAGCGTCATGCAGAAGCGCATGCCGGGCTATCAGAGCTGGGATCAGCCAGCCAAATCAAGGATGAGCGAAGGGCAGATCGCTGCCACCATCGGCATTGGTGCCTTTCTTCTCGGCTTGGTCGCCATCGCGGTCTGGCTGATGGCCTGACGCAGGCGGTTCAGGAACGCTGCAGCATGTCGGCAAATTCAGCGCGCGCCTTGTCGAAATTGTCCGCCCACCATTGGCTGTCGACGATGACCTGCTGAGCCAGATTTTCCGGCTGCGTCGGGTCGTAATCGCGCAATGCCTTGGGCATCGCCGCGGTTGCTGCCGGGTTGACGGGACCGACGCGCTGCAGGTTGGTGAATTCGATCTGCCGGGCCGGATCCTGCATGTGCCCGATCAGTTTGAAGGCATCGATGCCGCCGGGATTTCCCTTCGGGACCACCCAGACACCTGGATGGAGCACACCACCGGCCCAGGTGAAGGCGATCTTGCCCTCGCTCTCCTTGGCCAGGGCCACGGCCCGCGTGTGCCAGATGCACGCCATCGAGATCGTCTTGTCGACGAACATCTGCTGCACCTGCTGGCCACTTTCCCAGGTCTGCAATTGGGGCTTCAGCTTGTAGAGACGGTTCACTGCGAGGTTGATGTCGATGGGATAGGGATTGGTTGGCTTGTCGCTACCCGCCATCATCGCCGCTTCAAAAGCGCCGTTCATCCAGCGATAGACCGCACGACCCCCGGGAAAGGACCTTGTGTCGAAGAAATCCTTCCAGCTCAGGGGTGGTCGCCCGGCGAAGCGCTCGGTGTCGAAGGCCAGCACATAGGAATAGGCATAGCCGCCGGCGCCATGGGTAAAAGCGAAGGGCGGCATGATCTTGGCTGGATCGACGGTCTTGTAGTCGATGGCACTGAGATGCCCGGTGGCACCGAGACGCAGGGCGGTGAAGCCGTCGGCATCGCAAATGTCCCAGGTGACATCGCCGGAATCGACCAGGGTACGAATGGCACCTTCCGTGGGGCCGGTGCCATCGAACAGAATAGAGGTGCCGGTTGCCGTCTCATAGCTCTTGCCGAAGGCACGGGTGGACTCTTGATCTCGTCGCCACCCCAGGTCGCAAAGACCAATTCCTTGGCGGCAGCACGAGACGATCGCGGTAGAAATCCAGCACCGGCAGTGCCCGCTAGCGCGCCCAGCAAGTGCCGTCGCGACCAGCCATTCTGGCGGGCGAGGGCGAAGGCATCCTGCAGGAAAGGCGAGATCGGCATCGGGACTCCACAAAGCGACACGGCCGGATCGGGTTTAACCGATCCGGCCGCAGATAGAAAGATACCCTGAAGAGACTGCTCTACTTCATGGTCGGCATGACGAACTCGGCGCCGGAGCGGATACCGGTCGGCCAGCGGCCGGTGATGGTCTTCAGCTTGGTGAAGAAGCGGATGCCTTCCATGCCGTGCATGTGATGATCGCCGAACAGCGACCGCTTCCAGCCGCCGAAGCTGTTGAAGGCCATCGGCACGGGGATCGGCACGTTGATGCCGACCATGCCGACCTTGATCTTCGAGGCGAAGTCGCGGGCGGCATCGCCGTCGCGGGTGAAGATCGCCGTCCCGTTGCCGTATTCATGGTCATTGATCAGCTTGACGGCGCTGGCGTAGTCGGGCACGCGCACGACCGAGAGGACCGGGCCGAAGATCTCTTCCTTGTAGATTTTCATGTCCGGCTTCACGTTGTCGAACAGGCAACCGCCCAGGAAATAGCCATTCTCATAGCCCTGCAGCTTCAAGGTTCGGCCGTCGACCACCAGCTTGGCGCCTTCCTTGACGCCCTGGTCGACGTAGCCTTTGACCTTCTCGAAATGTTGCTTGGTCACCAGCGGACCCATTTCGGCGTCCGGATCGGTGCCCGGTGCCACCTTCATGCCACGCACGCGGGGGGCCAGCTTCTCTATCAGCGTGTCGCCGACCTTGTCGCCGACGGCAACCGCCACCGAGATCGCCATGCAGCGCTCGCCGGCTGACCCGTAGCCCGCACCCATGAGGGCGTCGGTCGCCTGGTCCATATCCGCATCCGGCATGACGATCATGTGGTTCTTGGCACCACCCAGCGCCTGTACGCGCTTACCGTGCGCGGTGCCGGTGGTGTAGATGTATTCGGCAATCGCGGTGGAGCCGACGAAGCTCACCGCCTCGATGCCAGGATGGGTGAGGATCGCATCGACCGCTGCTTTGTCGCCATGGACGACGTTGAACACACCGTCGGGCAGGCCCGCTTTCTTCAGCAGATCGGCCACCATGTTGGAGACCGACGGATCGCGTTCCGAGGGCTTCAGGATGAAGCAGTTACCGGCGACCAGCGCCAGCGGGAACATCCACATCGGCACCATCGCCGGGAAGTTGAACGGCGTGATGCCGGCCACGACGCCGAGCGGCTGACGCACCGACCAGCTGTCGACATTGGTGCCGACATTCTCGCAGAACTCACCCTTGAGGAGCTGCGGGGCGGCGCAGGCGAATTCGATGACTTCCAGGCCGCGGGTGAACTCGCCCTTGGCGTCGGAGAGGACCTTGCCATGCTCGGCGGTGATCATCGCGACGATCTTGTCGGTGTTCTCTTCCGCGAGCTGCTTGAACTTGAACATGATGCGGGCGCGGGTGAGGGGCGGTGTATTGGCCCAGCCCGGAAAGGCTTCCTGCGCGTTCTTGACCGCGGCATCGAGCTCGGCGGCGCTCGCCAGCGCCACCTTGGCCTGGATCTCGCCGGTCGCCGGGTTGAACACGTCGGCAAATCGGCCGGATGTGCCAGCCACTTCCTTGCCGCCGATATAATGATTGATCGTCCGCATTGCCGCCCTCTCCAGATGCTGAAATGATGCTTCTTAAGCGGACGGTATAAGGCCGGATCATCGCTCTGGTCAACATCTTAATCAACATGTTAAGTATAATGATCAATTGAGCTGCCTGATTGTTTTGGCGAATAAATGACTGATAAGACAACCGAACAAGTGGTGGCGCAGCATTACGGCCGGGAAGGCTTGGAACAGGCCATCCTGGCGGCGCTCACGGCTGCTGGCAAAGATATCGCCCACCTCAATCCGGATGACCTCGCCGGTGTCGACGAATTTCATCTGGGTTGGCGGGCGCAGACGGTCTCGCTGGCCGAGCGTCTGGGCCTCGGCGGTGATGATCATGTCCTCGATATCGGGTCCGGCATCGGCGGCCCGGCGCGCTGTTTTGCGGCGGGGTATGGCTGCAGGGTGGCGGGAATCGACCTCACGCCGGATTTCGTCATTGTGGCGCGGACGCTTACCCAGCGCTGCGGCCTGGCAGATCTCGTCTCATTCCATCTGGGTAGCGCCCTGACACTGCCATTCAGGGCCGGATCCTTCGATGTGGCAACCCTGATTCATGTGGGTATGAACATCGACGACAAGGCGGCCCTGTTTGCCGAGGCAAGACGCGTGCTCAAACCCGGCAGCCGGTTCGGCGTCTACGATGTCCTGTTTGCCGATGGCGCGGTCAAATTGCCCTACCCCATGCCCTGGGCGATCGGGCCGGAAACGAGCTTTGTCGAAACCCCTGCCATGTACCGGAAATTGCTGACCTCAGCCGGCTTTACCATCGAAGCGGAGGCAAATCGGCGCGATTTTACCCTGAATCTGGCGCGCGAGATGCGGGCGCAAGCGGCGAAATCTGGCCCCTCCGGCCTCGGCCTTCATGTGATCATGGGCCCGGCCGCCAAGGACAGAATGCGCAATGTGATGGACGCGCTGGAGCGAGGCCTGATTGCGCCGGTCGAGTTCATCGCGCGGGTCGCCTAGCAGGCCTGTTGCAATCCGCCACGGAATGCTTAGATCGGCGGGCGAGTATCCCCATTTCATCCAGCATTGGCGGCCAGGAATGACCAAGAACATCAAGATCGACTTTGTATCCGACGTCTCCTGCCCCTGGTGCGTCATCGGCTTGAAATCCTTGGAGGCGGCCTTGGGACGCCTTGGGGACGAGGTGGTGGCCGACATGCACTTCCAGCCCTTCGAGCTTAATCCGCAGATGGGGCCGGAGGGGCAGAACATCGTCGAACATATCGGCCAGAAATACGGCGCCACGCCCGAACAATCGGCGCAGACCCGCGCCATGATCCGCGAACGCGCGGCCGCTGTCGGATTCGACATGCGCACCAATGATGAGAGCCGCATCTACAATACCTTTGATGCGCATCGGCTTCTGCATTGGGCGGGGCCCCTCGGCAAGCAGGCAGCGCTCAAGCATGCGATGTTCAAGGCCTATTTCACCGATGGCGCCGTGATGTCCGACCGCTCCACCCTGGCGGATGTTGCGGAGAAGGCGGGTCTTGATCGCGACGAAGCCGCCAGGATTCTCGCCGGGGACAGCTATGCGGACGAGGTCCGGTCGCAGGAGCACTTCTATCAAGAGCAAGGGATCAGCGCGGTCCCGGCCATCATCATCAACGACAAATATCTGATCTCCGGCGGCCAACCGGTCGAAATCTTCGAGCGTGCATTGCGGGAGATTTCTGCCGCGGCGTAAGCGGGCCGATGCGGAGCACATCGGATCAGAGCATTTGCGGGCGCCCTCGGCCACTTCGGTTCTCTCAGGTCTCAAACGGCGTTCGCAGGGGCGACCATTGCCGCCAGAAGCCGGATTTTTCCTTTCGTATCAGTGAAAATCCTGGTTTCACGCTGGAGTCACGCCCAACCAGCTAATGATGAGCCCATTGGACATGATGCTAATCGCATTGCGCATCTGATCGGGTCACGGATCGAGGCGTCGTCCGCAACAAGATCTGTTGGGGGTCGCTATGGAACAGGGAACTGCAATCCGGAGGAAAGTCCAGCCGTTGAAATCCTCGCGTGAAACGCGAGCGGCTGTCTCATATGAAGACGATTTCAGCGCCGCCCTGAAGGCGCTGGAGGCCTTGAATACAGCCTATCGGCGCGTCGCACGCGTCCTGACCGAGGAAATCGATCGCTCGAAAGCGAATGTCGACGAAATTTCCGCCTTGGGCGGCCGGTTGCGCTGGGTTACCGAACGCCAAAGATTGGTACGTACCGCGCTGCAGTCTGGCCCGGGCTTGATCGCTTATGTGTGCGGCGACTGCCATGAGGTCAAGGAGCTGCGCTCGCTCGCAGAGACGGCGGCGAAACTTGCGAATGACAGCAAGGCCTATCCAACGACGCTAAATCTTCTCAATTACATCGACCATGAACTGGGCTGGACGCCGCTCGCCCAGTCGGCGTGAAATGAGTCGGCGTGAGTGGCACCCGCTACTTGGCCTTGCCGAGTGACCGGGTCAGATCGACCAGATGTTTGCGCACTTTGGCGCTTTTGATCTGGTAGTAGGCACGCACCAATTCGAGCGTCTCGCGACGCGCCATCGGGTCCTTCTCGTCTTCGGCGACGAGAGGGACCGCCCCTTGCAAATGCCCCGGGCTTTGCTCCTCGACCTCGGCGGACATTCCCTCGAAGAAATAGGGAATGCCGATGTCCAGTACGCGGGCAATATCGTAGAGACGGCTTGAGCTGACGCGGTTGGCGCCGGATTCATATTTCTGGATCTGCTGAAAGGTCAGGCCGATCAATTTGCCAAGCCTTTCCTGGCTCAGGCCAAGCAAAGTCCGGCGCAACTGAAGTTTGCGGCCGACATGGACGTCGATGGGGTTGGGGAACCCCTTGCTGGCCATGCGGCCGGATGATTTGCGGTCTTGCGCCATGATAAACCTTGCGTCGCCGATTCGCGAATGGATGGTCGTGACGTTATTTTAGAAACGGAGGCGACGCTACCGTCGTGTGAGAACCTTGCTGGCGCAGCGGAGGGCGCCGCCCGCGCGGGTCATGGCGCTCCAGCCATAGACGGGTATGCTTTCGAAGCCAAGCTCCTCCCAGGCGAGCCGGTTCGCACTGTCATAGAGGGCAAGCTCAGGCTCTAGATCGCCGAACTGGGGCATCCAGACCAGGGGTCGCGACTTGCCCTGCTCAAACCTGATATCGTTCTCGACGATGACATTGTTGTAGGCGCGCAGCATGGGGTTTGGCGCATAGATGGGGTGCGGCAAATAGGGCACTTTGTTGCGCAGGACAGCAAAGCCATCGGCCGTCAGCCGGTCGACGCTGGCATCAAGTTGCTCTGCCCAGCCCACCATGCGAGGGCCGTCCGGGTCGAGCGTCTTGCGCGGATCGGCAACAAAAAGCACCGGTCGCCCATCGGCGGTGTCGATGCCGGTCAGCGACACGACCAGATCGAGATGATGTGGCTGTTGTGCCAGACCCGGCTTGTCACCCCGGCGCGGCAGGTTGAACCCGAAGACGTGGACCGGCCGGGCATCCAGGGCAGCGTGACCAGCCAAGGCCTCTTCTATGGTCACGGGTCGGTCGCCAATGCGCTTGGTGTTTTCGATGCTCGAGGCGCCGACCAAGCGGAAATTTTTGCCCGTCAGCATGTTGCCGCCGGTGAGGTGAAGTGGTGGGGCGAGACCCAGTCTGCAACCGGCTTGCGTCAGCCATTTGGCATGCTGGCCCGCATGATCGGTATCCTGGAGTGGCAACAACAGAGGTAGGCCGTTGTGTTCAGCCACCAGGAGGGGGTCCTGTATCCAGAGGTCGACGTCGCGCATCGTGCCTTGGACCGGCACGACGCGAAGGTCGCATGAAAGTTTGAGCTGTGCCGCCCAAGCTTCACCAAGGCCGATGGTCGTCTTCTCGATCAGGAGCAGCAGCCTGCTGCCAGTGGGCATCGCCTGGGCGAGCGCGGCAAAGGCGCGGCGCTTCATTTCCTCCTTTGGGGTGAAAAGGAAGGCGGGAAGAGCAACAGCAATTTGCTCGATCAAACCACCGCAATCAGGGACCAGTGGGGCCATTGTCAAGCTGTCGCCCGACCGGCCGGGCGGGCGGCTATTTCCTGCCGCAGTTCCTGGAAGAACAAGGTGTCATTGAAGGCGCCGTCGATCGACCTGGCTGGCGGTGCCATTGCCGCCGCATCGTCAGCCATGGCTCGGACAAGGAGCCAAGCGTCTTCGCACTTTCGGTTGACGGTGTTTGCGCGAATGATATGGCGGTCGGCCGGATCCCGAAGGTCCATCGCGTCAAACACGAAATTCCATGTCCGGTCCTTGAAATGGATCGACCGGGCCGCTTGGTCCAACAGATCTGCGACAGTCGCTCCGATCAACCGCCGCGCACGAAGATGTTCCAGAGTCGCATCGATGTCGACCAGGGCCTCGGTCACTGGCGGGAATCCGAGTTCCGCTGGGCCGTGCACGATCGCTACGTCTTCATCCGCTGTGCGCAGCCCTTCGGCATAGTCGCGGTAGATAGAGCCGATGCCGATCATGCCGAAAGCGGAACATTCGGCCGCGCGTAGGGCACCCATGCTGGCGGCACCCAGAACGCGGATGCCACGGTCGAGCGCAAAGAGGATTTCCTTGTGCCAGACAGCGGCGCCATCACCGAATGTGCCGTCAACGAGCCCGATGGAAGTCGCACCGTCGAGCACGGCGGCCAGGAGATCGCCCTTGCCGGCCGGTGGCCGCTTCTCGATCGATGCCGGCCATGGCTGGTCGCGGCCGTGGAGGCTGGGGCCGACGAAGACGACTGCCCGGGTCATGCGGTCAGCCAGCCCGCAACAGCGCGTCGATCAGGCTGGCACCAACCCGACTGACCCCGTTCGTCCCGGCAACATCCAGTCCCGGCACGAGCACGCGTGTAACCTGCAGCCCGGGAAGCGCAGTGGCCAGCGGGAAGACAAAAACATCCCCGGCGCCGCTGACAAGAATGGTGTTGATAACATGTTCGAGCGTCGCCGCCGGCGTAGCGAGACTCGATTGGGCGCGATGGCCTGCGACCTCGCAAAGCGGGACCGTGGCGCTAGATCCAGCCGGGAGCCTGGCCAGACTCTTTCGATAGTCCGCGGCCGTGATGTCATCGCGTGATCCGGCAATGTCGGTAGCGCGGGATTGCACACATTCGAGCAAAGCCGCGAGCGCAGCGTCATGGGCGTCGAGGCGACAGGCGAAACCGGCCGTCAGTGTGGCGCCCGCACCATCATCGGACAAGATTGTGCGTTCCATGAAGCAGGCGATGACCGGCAAGGGGACATTGCTGGGGAGGGCAAAGAATTGCGGCGTAAAACCGGCATTCACCACCCGCGCTATGGCCTGGTCCAAATCGCGATTGACCCCATCCTGTTGTCGAAC
Source organism: Rhodospirillaceae bacterium (assembly GCA_016712715.1). Classification (NCBI taxonomy): domain Bacteria; kingdom Pseudomonadati; phylum Pseudomonadota; class Alphaproteobacteria; order Rhodospirillales; family Rhodospirillaceae; species Rhodospirillaceae bacterium. The sequence goes on along the minus strand of JADJQM010000001.1, from coordinate 1,571,085 downwards.
CGCGTACAATGTCCGAGCACCAGCTCCAAACAGGTCGAGGGCGGCCGTCGCATTGTGCTCGACCACTTCGAGGAGCGCGTGCAGCAATGTGCGATCAGCCTCGCCACCGGCAGCAAGGCCGATGGAGGACATCTTGAAAATCTGATGATCCCAGGGCGCTTTGGCGCGCATATCCAGGCCGACCAGTTCATAGGGCGCCAGGATCTCGGTGCCCGACTGCATCGCGATGCCGCTGACCCAGGCATATTCGCGGTCGGGGTCGAGCTCATCGGTCACGCACCGCATGATGCGGTCAGTTGGGATGGTCCGACGGTCCCGTTGCTGCAGAGTGCGCAAGGTGGCGAAACAATCGACCACATCCTCCGCGCGCTCGGCAATCGCACACTCCGCTGCCTCCATGATGGCGGAGATGCGCGCCTGCGCCGCGTTCATGCCCTTGCCTTGCGAGACGGACAGGGCGCGGGAGTTCGGCCGGCAGGCAAACCACACGGGCAGGCCGATCCGATCCAGGCCGGTAATGTCGCCGACGCGCGTTATCCCCAGCTGCTGGAGATCGCGTGCGTCGGCGCGACCAGTCTCGAAGAAGTCCGCGGTCAACACACGCTTTGTTAGCCGAGCGACCCTTCACGCAACTCCACGTCGGGCGGCGTTGAAGGGTTGAGATCGGAGAGGACGCTCGAGAGCGGCGGCACGGTTGTACGCTTCGCCGACCAATCGGAATCGTCGATATCGCCGACGAAACAGAAATCAGCATCTGACAAGACAGTACCTTTGCCGATCAAATTGCCGATCGCCTGATACGACGTATCGAGATCAGGAATGGCTTGCTGAACTTCAGTCTTGTTGACGATTGCCTTGGCGCCTGCGGCAATCTGAGCGAAGGCGCTGTCATAGGACTTACCCTGCCCGGTCGCATAGGCTTCTATAGTCGCCCTGCTGAGATGCGTCAGCTTCAGTGGTTCGGTCTTGATGAACAGAACGCCAGTCTGCCGATCACCGATAACGTACAATCTAGACATGGGAACCCCCTTCTTATCAGAGATCATAGGTCAGACATCCGCCAGCCGGAGTCCGTCTTCCACGATCTTTCGGAAACTCTCGTCCTTGAACGGTGCCATTTTGACAATGGCCGAAACACCAATATCGGGGTACAAATCTTTGATGCGTCGACCATACTCCCGTGCCGTGGGCAAGTTTCCGAGATGGGCATGGCAGGCTGCCAATATGCGCAGCACCGACGAATCTGATTCCATGCGGTCGCAAAGTTCGATAGCGCGGGCAAATTCCTGTTGCTGCAGCAATATGCTGGCCCCTGCCCACCAATAGTGATCCGGTGCCAACGGATTGAGATCCACCGCTCGCTCGAAACGTTCCCAGCCGGCAACCGCGTCGCCAAAACAGCAAAGTGCATCAGCGTGTTGCACCAGAAAGTCTGCTGAGTTTGGACTGAGCGCCTCGGATTCAGTGAATTTCTCGGCAGAATATTCGAAATCGCGCTGATAGAGGGCTACCGTGCCACACATCAAATGAGTGAAGCCGGCGCCGGGATCAAGACGAGCCGCAAATTCAGCCGTCTCGCGCGCGCGCCGCAGCAGTTCGGGATCGTCGCCACCGAGGGAGATCCATTCCAGATAGAGCGTCTGGGCAATGCGGGCATGGGCGAGCGCCATGTCTTTGCTCAGCTCCGCCGCATGCATGAAGGACTTTCGTGCCCGTCGCAGTTTCGGCAAATCGCAGTTTTTAAGGAGCGTCTGGCCATCCAGATAGTGAAGGTAGGCGCTGCTGGTCCCGCTGCGGCGCATGTTTTCCAGCAAATGCCGTTCGACCGAGGCGGCGACGCTGGATGCCACCTGCAGCGAGAGCATGCGGAAGGAGCGCACGAGATCTTCCGGGCGGAAGGAGAACTCGCCGGCCCACAGGATTTCTCCGCTCCGGCAATCGGCCATGCGGAGTACCAGCAACTGGTCTCGCTCACTCGGCTTGACGAAGCCGCTCACGGTGTAGTCGGCTCGCAGCAAAGAATTATCGGCCGGGATGCCGGAATCATGCTGCAATTTGAACGAAGAATGCGGCGCCAGCGTCACAAATGACCGATAGCGGGCGAGTTCATTGGCAATGTCTTCGACCAGGGCCCCCAGAAGGGCAGTCTGTGCTATTTCGCCGGACGCCGGCGGTACGATCCAGCTTGGTGCCAGGAAAGCCACCCGCGGCTGCGAGCCGGCGGGCTTCGTGGTGACAGCTTCGGTCTGATGATAGCCGCGCCCGGCCAGCACGCGGCGCAGGACCGCGCTTGTCTCTGGCTGCGGCGCGACGCCGAACTCGTTCTCCAGCATGGCGACAAGGGCCCGGTAGGTGCGTTCGGCTTCCTCATACATGCCGTTGCGGCCATAGGCTTCGATGAGCGTGCGATAACTCGCTTCGCGTTCCGGGTCGAGCGCCAGCATGCGGTCTGCGACTGCGCGCAGATCCTGGTCAAGCGCCCGGCCAAAGCGCGTCAATTCGATCAGGATCGAGGAGGCAGCAGCGAAAAAGCGCTCACGCAGCGCCGTGCGCTCGAGTGTCAGCCAGTGGGAAAAGGCGTCGGTGGTATCGCCGATGCCTTCCAGGAGATCCCCCCGAAACAGCATCAAACCACGCAAGGCCTGATCGGGCAGGCCTGATCGAAAGCCGATTTCAAAAAGGTTGAGGTCAATGAGCGCGCCACCGCCCCCCAGGGCCACGGTTTTGGTGTCGGCATCAATCAGATCGTCATGTGCAGCACTGGCCTTGCGGATGCGTGCGAGCAATTGCCGAAGATTGCCGAGTGCGGCTGCTTCCGTATCATTATCCCAGAGGAGAGAAGCCAGATCCTTGCGGGCTAGGCGTTTGGCTGGCGCGCGCGCGAGCAAAGCCAGGAGTTGAAACCCCTTCGCCGGAAAGACGACGCCACCAACCGGCCGCAGAAGCTCAGGCAGCCCCAGCAGGCGGATTTCAATATCTGATTCTAGCCCCATTTGCGCATAGGCAGTCACCCCAACCCATTGAAAATATGTCTGAAATTTTGACAGTGTGCAAGCGCAAAACAAAAGACAATTGCAGGTCAAATCGCAAGTCACGGCGGCGTCACGTCTCCTTCGCGATAGTAAGCGACGGAAAGAATGCGATTTGGCAAAGGCGATTAGGCTCATGGCGCGACCGAGAAGCGACTCTACACCCGAAAGGACTTACGGCGCAGTTGTCACGAGCGCCCTCCACGCATTCGGCAAGGACAAGCCAACCAGAATAGGTACCGACGTCGTTGCCTTGATCTGTCCGGATTGGCGGGTCGCTTCCGTCGTGATGGATGGTCGCACCGGGCAAATCACCTATGCCAATACACCGTGCCTGCAGATGCTGGCCGACCGCAGCTGTGTGCAGGTCTTGGCCGGGCGGATCGCGTTCGTGGCACCGCAGTTGACCGAGAAGTTCTATGCAACGTTGGCGCGGATGCTGGCAAATGGTCTTGAGAATGCCATCCTCGTCGAGCGAGACAAGGCGGATGGGTCGTTCATTTCCGTGGCGATCAGAAATACCCAGGGTTCTTCCGGGATGTACTCAACCGAAGCCTCGGAGGTGACGACCACATGCAGCTGGTCGTGGTTGAGTTGGCGACGAGCCGCGATCAATCCGATTGGGCGGCGATGCGCGCCTTTGCGCAAACATTCGATTTGGCGGCGGCGGAAGCCGAGATTGCAGACCTTATCCTCCGGGGACTGTCGGCGAAGGAGATGGCTGCGCTCAAAGGCCGCGATCTCGCCGACATCCGCAATGTCATGAAAAGCCTGTTTGCGAAGACGCGATGCAAACATCAGGCCGAATTGGTGCGACTCATCATGACCTTATGTCCACCGGTCAGACGGGCATGATGTCAGTCCCGATCAATGGCGTTCATCCACCTGACATCGAAGCACTCGACGTGAGCCAGAGCAGGGCGGTCCACAATCGGACCACACCGCCTGCTTCCGTGGGGTCAGACGCGGGCAGGCTCGATTTAAGAGCGCGTCTTTCACGCCTTGGTTTGACGATGGTCGATCCGGTCAGGCGTGGTTGGGTGCATTGCGTCTCGGGTCTCTCTCCCGCACGCGTGCAGTCGCCCAAGGCACCTCTGTCCTGGCGGTTGGTTGGGCTGATCATCCTGCTGATCATAGGTACGGCGGCAGGCCTGCTGTTCCAGGACTATCAATCCGTCAATGCGGCCGGCCAGCAACGGGCTCGCGCGCTTGCACAGATTGCCGCGGCCCATGTCGAGCAGTCGCTCAAGGCGGTTGAGATCAGTATGCAGGTCCTTGACCGGCATCCCCTGTCGTCCGATATCGATATCGTCACGACCCAGCTCGATGTTGAGCGCGTCCTGGGGCGCCTGGGCCAGATTGTGCCGGCATTGACCAACCTGCAGATGTTCGACGCCGCGGGAGACCCCCTTCTGGTGCAGCCGGAAGCTACCAACGCGACACAGCGCTTCGGCACCAGTGCCACGTTCAGCTTCCATCGGGATCACGCTCAGGAAGAGATTGTCCTCAACCGGCGAGATCTCACGACAACCGCGCTGCAGGTATCGCGTCGGCTGAACAACCCGGATGGATCCTTCGCCGGCGTCATCATGGGCTATATGAATCCGCATATTTTTGACGGCTTCTTTGCGGCGCTTGGTGCCAATGCCGTCGAACTTGCCTTCTCGGACGGTACAGTTCTCGTGCGTTTTCCACTGTATGACTCGCAAGATACGGGCGAGAGCGGCGCCAGATATATGGCCACACATGCACTTCGCAATATGCCGCTCGTCCTCAATGTCGAACTCGACCGCCGCGACTTCCTCGCAGCCTGGGAGAGCAAGCGCAATGTCGCTGTTGCCCTGGTCTGCGCAATCATCATCCTGTTGGTCGGCGCGATCGCCGTCATGCGTCGTCACACCGCCCATGCCATCGCCATGGTGGCACTCGAATCGCGAACCCGGGCCGAAACAGCGGCGCGCGGCCGGGCTGATGAGCTGAGCCGCCGCAAGTCCGAATTCCTGTCGCAGATGAGCCACGAATTGCGCACACCGCTCAACGCCATTATCGGCTTCTCCGAGGTGATCAAGGAGGAGAGCTTCGGTGCCCTCGGCCAGCCAAAGTACAAGGAATATGCCGACGACATCCACTACAGCGCACAGCACTTGCTTTCCGTGATCAACAATATCCTCGACCTGTCGAAGGTCGAGGCTGGCAAGTGGCATATGGCAGAGGATGAAGTCACGCTCGATGAGCTGTTTGACGCGCTGTTGCGGCTGTCCAACGAACGGGCGTCGCGCGAGAATGTGCGCCTCGCCATGAAACCCGGCCTGCCTGGTGCCGTTGTCCGTGGCGACAAGCGCACGCTGGTTCAGATCATGCTGAACCTGACCATCAACGCGATCAAGTTTGCCGGACCCGACCGATTGGTCGATCTGGATGTACGAAGCACAGAGGATGGGGGCATTGCCATCAGCGTTGCCGATCACGGCGACGGCATGACCCATGAGGAAATGGCGAAGGCGATGACACCCTTTGATGGGCCCACAAGCCAGCTCAACCGCAAGAAGCAGGATACGGGTCTTGGCCTGCCCTTGGCCGCGGCCTTTGCCGAGTTGCATGGCGGCAAGGTCGAACTCAAAAGCGCGCCGGGATTCGGTACGACCGCTATCCTGGTCCTTCCGCCAGCGCGCGTACGGCTGGTCCCATGACGCCCTAATCGCCTGCCGGCAGCATCACTTCCAGGAACTCGCTGTCCGGCTGCGCGGCCAACGCATAGGGCGCGCCAGCCGGCAGAACGACGCTGTCGCCAGCCAGCAAGGCATGATCGCCGAGTTGCGGCCCGGAGAGGTTCAGCATTCCTGCCAGCACGAACAGGAACAGGAATTCGCCACCATGCGCCGGTGCCATTGCCATCGCGCCACCGGTCGGTCGCACCACATGCACCCCGGCAAGCCCATCCGTCGCGGCGGCAATGCCAATGTCACGGGCTTCGAAACCAGGCAGGCGCCAGGGCTGCCAAGCGGCATCGGCGGCGATATGGCGCACGAAACGCTGGTCGCCATAGAGCCGGTCCGGCAGGGTCCTGCCAGTCGGCAGCGTCATGTTGTGATCGGCGAAGGTTTCATGGATGGCCGGGCAGCCAATCTCGATCACCTCAAGGCCGGCGGATGCCTCCAACACGCGGTGGCGAATCTCCGGCGGCTGAAGCACGCAATCGCCGGCGTTGAGCAGGAACGGTTCACCCTGGTCTTCATAGACCAGCTTGGCCCAGCCGGTTTTGCAGAAGATCATCTGGAAGCGGATCTTGTGGAAATGGACATAGTCCGGGACCGGGCCGCCCTCGGGAATGCGGATGTGGGAGGCGACGAAGCGACCGCCCAGACGGCTGGGAATGAGGTCGCGATACTGCATGCCCGCGCGGCCGACGCCCCAGCTATCCTTGCCACCACGCGAGATGACGAATTCCTGGGTGCCGGCCGGAATGATGACCGGGTTCTGCGCCTCGACCAGTTGGATCCGGGTGCCGCCAGGGGCAATGAGTTCGTCCGGCGTACCGGCGGGCAAGGCCTGGAGATCGCACAGGAGGCGCAGCAGAAGCGGTGTGTGGTTGCCGGCATCCTTGCTGGCGATCAACCGCAGCATCAGGCCATGGCCGGAGATGACGGCGGTGGCCGGTGCATCGGCCGGATAGATCAGATTTACCTTGAAGCCCAGCCGCTCGGTGAAGAACTGCAGATCGGCGGCAAGGTTGGGACAGGGGATGACGACTTCCGCGACGCGGATATGGTTGCCGATCCTGGTATTGCTGTCCGCCGACATGATCTTGTCCAATTGGTTGCCTCGCGGTTTTAGCGACGTCGCCGACGCCGCGCAATTGCCGTCTCAGCGGTGAATTGCCACAACCCGCGCCGGAAAGCCGGACCCGCCCTTCGGTTTGGGCCAGGAAGCCATGACCAGGGCGCCCGCAAGCGGCAATCTGTCGAGATTGGTGAGCATTTCAATCTGCCAGCGGTCCTGCGAGAGGACATAGCGTTCCAGGCTGTCGTCACCTTTGGATACGGCGAGACCAGGGTCGGTGTCGAGCTGCTCATGACCGATGGCGGTCACTTGCCGTTGTTCGATAAGGCAGGTCAACACGTCAAGCGACCAGCCTGGGCAATGTGACAGGCCATCGTCGCCGCGATTGGTCAGGCGCGCGGCATCCGGCCAGCGTTTCGACCAATCGGTGCGCAGCGCCACGAAGCTGCCGGCGGGAATCGGCCCGAAGCGTTCTTCCCAGTCAACGATATCCGCCAATATGGGCTTCGCGTCTGGGTCACCCATCACCCGCGAGCTGATATCGAGCACGACCAGCGGCAGGAGCATCTGCGCCACCGGGATTTCGTCCAGGGTACGACCACCCTTGATGTAGTGGACGGGCGGGTCGACATGGGTCCCCCACTGGCCGACATGGCTGTAGAGATGGACCTGGCAGTCATCGCCCTGGGCATAGTCCTGGAGAAGCGTCCGTGTTTCGTCCGGAAAGGACGGAAAGCGCGGCTGGCCCGGAAAGAAGGCGTGGGTAAGGTCGGTGTAGGTCGCGCCGGCAAGTTCGGCGCGGAACAGGTCCCACAGGCCGCGGGTCGGCTTGGTGCTGTCCATTCGGTGCGGTCCTCGTAGTTAAGAAGGGTCCCTTCCTCGCATGCCGTCCTGGATGCGGTTGAGGAAGTTGCGCAGGACGACATTATCCTCGGCGCCCCTTTTGTGCAGCAGAAAGAAGGGTGAGTCGTATTCCGTTTCGACGTCGCAGCTCAGTTTACGCAGGCGGTGTTCCCTGGCCAGTTGAGCCGCATAATGGATCGGCAGGAAGCCGATGAACCGATTGGACAGGATGAGGGCCGCCTGGGCCTCCATCTGATCGACAATGGCACCGGCCTGCAGGTGCCCGACGATTTCGAGATCAAAGCGATGGAGATAGCGGCGTGCCACGAAGGGCGCCTGCCGGATCTGGTCAAGAGAGATCTTGCGGCGCCCAAACAGGGGATGGCCGGCACCGCAGAAGATCGCCTGCCGCTCGCGGTAAAGCGGCACATAGGTGATCGCGGCGGCGGTGCCGCGGCCGCGTTTCACAAAGGGACCAATGGCGATATCGCGCTGACCGTCACTGATGCTGCGTTCCATGGCATCGGGTGGATCGATCGACAGTTCCAGCACCACCGATGGCGCACGGGCCGCAAATGCGCCAAGGATCGCAGGAAGATCAAAATCCGGATTGCTGATCATGCCATCGACAGTGCCGAGGCGCAGAGTCCCCTTCATCTCGCCGGAAACATTGGCACTCACCATCTGGAAACGGTCCACGGCAGCGAATAGATCGCCGCTGGCGGCATAGAGTTTTTCCCCGGCCGGGGTGAGGGCAAATCCCGCCCGCCCGCGTCGGCAAAGCCGGAATCCGAGACGTTTTTCCAGTTCCGCCAACTGGGTCGAGATGGTGGATTGGCCGAGATTGAGTGTCACCTGGGCGCCGGTCAGGCCACCCGCTTCGACGATGGCCGTGAAGACGCGCAGCAGCCGCAGATCAATGTCGCCGAGCTTGGGCATGATCTCTATTTACATCGGGAAAGTCGATATATTGGCAATTATCTTCCCTTTATCCTTAATGTAAAGCTGTGTCAGTTTGTTGCCTGGGTCGTCGCTACAGGAGGTCAACCGCCATGAGCCAGAACGCCTATGAAACCGGGCGCCTGAACCTGCCCTTTGTCGGGCATTGCACCTTCGGCAAGCAGCCGATCTGCACCGATTGGGACAATATCAACGCAGATGTCGCGGTGCTTGGCGTCCCCTATGACATGGGCACGCAATACCGCTCCGGTGCGCGTTTCGGCCCGCGTGCGATTCGCGAGGCCTCGACCCTGTTCTCCTTCGGGCATGGCGGCGCCTATGATTTCGAAGATGATGTTGTCTATCTGCCGACCGACCGCGTGCGCATCGTCGATGTGGGCGATGCGGATATCGTCCATACCGATACTGTCAAAAGCCATGAGAACACACGCTTTGCCGTGCGGAAAATCTTGGCAAGCGGGGCGATGCCGCTGATCCTCGGTGGCGATCACGCAGTCCACGCGCCGGTGATCGAGGCGTTCGCGGGCCAGGAGCCGGTCCATATCGTGCATTTCGACGCCCATCTCGATTTCGTCGATGAACGGCATGGCGTGCGCTATGGCCATGGCAACCCGCTGCGGCGTGCCTCGGAGACGGGCCATGTCACCGGCATGACTCAGCTCGGCATCCGCAACGTCTCCTCCTCCAACCGGTCGGATTATGACGCGGCGCGGAATTTCGGCTCCAAGATCCTCTCCGTGCGCCATGTGCGCAAGCTCGGTACGCAAGGTGTGCTGGATCTCATCCCGAAGGGTGCGCGCTATTACGTCACCATCGACATTGACGGCTTCGATCCCTCGATCGCGCCGGGCACGGGGACACCCAGTCATGGCGGGTTCCTCTATTACGAAGTGCTGGAAATACTCCAGGGCCTCGCCAAACAGGGTGATGTCGTCGGCATGGATCTGGTCGAGGTCGCGCCAGCCTATGATCCAACCGGCATCACTGGCTTTTTGGCGGCGCAATTGCTACTCAACTTCCTCGGCTTCATTTTCGAGGCCCGCCATCAACGTGGCCAAATCCGGGCCTGATAGATTCTCCAGGAGAGTTAGATCATGAGCTATGACGTCGTGGCCATTCGCAGCCAGTTTCCCGGCTTGAAGCGGATTCAGAACGGGGAGCCGGCCGTTTTCTTCGATAACCCCGCCGGAACCCAGATGGCGCGCCAGGCGATCGACCGCATGGTGTGGGCGATGACCGAATGCAACGCCAACCTGGGTGGGCATTTCGAGACCTCGATCCTGGCGGAGAAGCTGGTCGACGATGCACATGAGGCGGCGAAGGATTTCGTGAACGCGAAGGACGTACGCGAAATCGTGTTCGGGCAGAACATGACCACGCTTACCTTCATGATGTCGCGCTCGCTCGGGCGCGAGTTCAAGCCGGGCGATGAAATCGTGGTCACGCGCATGGATCATGACGGCAATGTCACCCCCTGGGTGACGATGGCGGAAGAGCGTGGCCTCACGCTCAAATACCTTGATTTCAGCCCGGAGACGTTCGAGTTCGACCTCGCCCGATTGGGCGACGTGATCACCGACCGCACACGGCTGGTCGCGGTCGGCTATGCCAGCAATGTCACCGGCACGATCAACAATGTGAAGGCGATCGCCAAGGCTGCGAAGACCGCCACCGGCGGCAAGGCGCTGGTCTATGTCGATGCGGTACAGTTCGCGCCGCACGGCGTCATCGACGTCCAGGATATCGGCTGCGATTTCCTGGTCTGTTCGGCCTATAAATTCTATGGCCCGCATTATGGGCTGCTGTGGGGGCGTCAGGAGCTTCTGGAGAAGCTCACCGCCTACAAGGTCCGTGCCGCCACGGATGATCTGCCCTCCAAGTTCGTTACCGGCACCACCAACCGGGAAGAACTCGCCGGCATCATGGGCGCCATCGAGTATTACGAATGGCTCGGCAAGAATTATGGTGGTGCTACCGACCCGGCGCTGACACGCCGACAGAGGATCGTTGCTGGTATCGAGGCGATGCTGCGCCACGATCACGCCCTGGCGGATCGACTCATCGCTGGGCTGCAGCAGATACCGGGCGTTCGCATCATGGGTATCACCGATCGTGCCGACTTCGCCCGGCGGGTACCGACAGTTTCCTTCATCCTGCCGGATTGCGACCCGGCGGAGATCGCCAAATACATGGGCAATCAGGGAATCTATGTGTGGGACGGACACAATTACGGCGTGGAGCCGGTGACACGCCTCGGCCTCATCGACAAGGGTGGTGTAGTACGCGTCGGCCCCACGCATTACAACAGCCCAGCGGAGAGCGATCGCTTCCTTGGCGCGCTCAAGGTCTATCTGCAGCAGCGGTGACGTGTCTGGGTAACGTCAGTGTGATAGGCTAAGGGTCCAATCATTCCCCTATTGTCATGTTCCCCGATCGGTCGCGCGGGCGATGGCAAGCAAGGTGACGTCAGATGAACCGGACAGCAGCCGCCGTTGTTTTCAGCCTGTGGGCGGCAATGGCCCCTGCCATCGCCGACAGCCCCACGGAAGACGCTGAGCGCCTGGCCGGAGAGGGATTGGCCAAAATCCTGCAGGCGCTCGATCTGCTGATGAAGACCATCCCGCAATATGCTGCACCTGAAGTGCTGCCGAACGGCGATATCATCATCCGGCGCCTGCATCCGGAGGATGAGGCGCCCCACGATCCCGAGGAAGAACACGATGAGCCAAGCGACGGCACTGAGACCTGAGCCCTGGCGGCATCTCGCCGAACTTGGCGCGATGGCGCCGGGTGGCGATTTTGTCCTGGAGCCCATCGCCTCCGGACCGCTCGACGGTCTTACCTTCGCCATCAAGGATCTGTTTGATGTTGCCGGGCGCGTCACGGGCTGCGGCAATCCCGATTGGCTGCGCACGCACCAGCCCGCGATCGAGTATGCCGAAAGCGTCGGGAAATTGCTGGCGGCCGGTGCCCGGGCGATTGGCAAGACCATCACCGATGAGATGGCGTTCAGTCTCAACGGCCAGAATTTCCACTACGGCACACCGCGCAATTCGGCGGCGCCCGACCGCATTCCAGGCGGTTCCTCGGCCGGATCCGCCTCGGCCGTCGCGGGTGGCGCCTGCGATTTTGCGCTCGGCACGGATACCGGCGGGTCGGTACGCATTCCCGCCGCCCTCAACGGCATCTTCGGCATCCGGCCCAGCCATGGCGTGGTGGATGACCGCGGCGTCATGGTGCTGGCCCGCAGCTTTGACACCGTGGGCTGGTTCGCCCGCAATGCCGATCTGCTGGCACGTGTGGGCAACGTGTTGCTGCCACCCGATTCCGGCGACGCAGCGGAGTTTGCCCAAGTCTAGCTGGCGCGCGACGCCTGGGCGCTGGCCGATGTTGAGGTGGCTGCCGCGCTGGTACCCGCACGGGACCGCGCCGTGGCTGCAATCGGTCCCGCCATTGACATGACCCTGGCTGCCGATTGCGGCGGCCTGTCCGCCTGGCGCCAGGCGTTTCGATTTCTGCAGATGCGGGAAATCTGGGCCGAGCACGGCACCTGGGTCGAACGGGAGAAGCCGCATTTCGGGCCGGAGATCGCGGAACGTTTCGCCCTGTCGAAGGAGACGAGCGCACGCGCGCCGGATGGCGAGGCGGAGTTACGCCGGGCGATCACCGCGCGCCTGGATGACATGCTGTCAAGCGACGGTGTCATGATCATCCCGACCGCGGCGGATATTGCGCCGCTCAAAACGATGAGTGCCTCGGATTCAGCCGGCTTCCGCGACCGAACCCTCAGTCTGACCTGTATAGCGGGCCTTGCGCGCCTGCCGCAGGTGACGTTGCCCGTTGCCGTCGTGAAGGGCGCCCCGGTGGGGCTATCCCTGATCGCCCGCCATGGTCGCGACAGGGCCCTGCTGGCGCTGGCAGCGAAACTGGCGCCGGAAATCTGTTTCTAACTGTCGTAGCTGAGCAGGGTGTGGACCGGCACGTGGAGGCGCTGGCGGCCGCCGAGGAAGGTGAGTTCGATCAGGCAGCCGATAGCGACGACATTTGCGCCGACCTTTTCCAGCAACGTCACGGCGGCAAACATGGTGCCGCCGGTCGCCAGCAGATCGTCCAGCACGATGACGCGCTGGCCCGGCTTGATGGCGTCGGCCTGAATCTCGACGACATCTTGGCCGTATTCCAGGTCATAAGAATGACGGATGATCTCGCCCGGCAGCTTGCCGCGTTTCCGGACCATGATGAAGCCGGTGCCGAGGCGGTCGGCCAAGGGGGCCGCCACCAGGAAGCCGCGGGATTCGATCCCCACGAGAACATCCGGTTTGTAGGTCCGCAGCGTCTCGGTCAGGCGATTGAGCGCCTCATGCCAGGCCGGCCCGTTGGCCAGCAGGGTCGAGATGTCATAGAAAAGAATGCCGGGTTTGGGGAAGTCCGGGACGTGGCGGATGTGCTCTTTAAGATCCATCGTGACCTGAAATTTGGCTGGCGGGGTGGCGAAAAGCCGACTGTCGGCTGTATAAGCCATTGGCCAAAGCGGGGAAAGGCCTAAGCTGGAAAGGGCATAAGGGCATGCGCAAGTCGCAGCGGATCGACAAGGTGGACGTGAAGATCCTGACCGCGCTCCAGGCGGCAGGAAGGGTCAGCAATCTGGAACTTGCGGCCAAGGTCGGCCTTTCGGCCAGCCCCTGCCACACGCGCCTCCGCCAGATGGAGAAGCAGAAGATCATCCGTGGCTACCGGGCCGATATCGACCTCTCCAAGGTGGCCGACCATGTCGAAATCCTGAGCTTTGTCACGCTCCACAAGCATGGCCGTGCCCAGCAGGGGGCGTTCGAGACGCTGATCGACGACACGCCCCAGGCCATCGCCTGCTATCAGATCTCCGGCAATTTCGACTACATCGTCCATTTTGTGTGCCGGTCGGTGGGCGAATATGTGGAAATTCACAATGCCTTGATCGAGCAGGATCCCAATATTGCGTCGGTCACCACCAACGTGATCATGTCGGAAACCAAGAAGTTCGCTGGCTACCCCCTCAAGGAACTCATTGAACCGGCTGAATTAAAGCCGGAATAGCGAAGACGGGGCAAAACGGGAAAATCTGCTTCCGAGGGGGCCCTGATTGCGCAGATATTCTGCAAGGGGCCCCATGAAAAAGCACAAATCCCGGTAAAGAATTCTTATTTATTTCATCGCCATGATGGCTTCGCCGCGTCGGAAGCGCCCTCCTGAAGGGGTCCTCCAGCGCGGCGATTTGCATTTTCCGGGGTTAAAAGCCCACATCGCCGACACGAAGGATCAAGGCAGATGACGAAGATTGCCGCTGTTACCGCGAAGTCGAAGCAGCCCCTGACCGGGCATGAGCTCAGCGCGCGTGACGTCACAGCCGCCTCGCTGCGGGCCCAATTGGCGCCGCAGGCCGTCATCGCCAACGATGCCGGGCCGCGGCCCTAACGCGCGCTCCGGTTTCTCGCCCAGGAAAAACCGGCGACCCCCTGCCTGGTGGTTGACCTTGACGTGGTGGCGCGGAAATACGCCGCCCTGCGCGCAGCAGCCCTGCCGGCGGCCGAGATTTTCTATGCCGTGAAGGCCAATCCGGCGCCTGAGATCCTGGATCGCCTGGCTGCTGCCGGTTCCAGCTTCGACACCGCCTCGTCGGGCGAGATTCGCTCGGCGCTCGCGACTGGTGCCACGCCGGACCGTATCTCCTTCGGCAATACCATCAAGAAGCCGGCGGATATCGCCTGGGCTCATGGCATTGGCGTCAAGCTCTTTGCCGTCGACGCCATTGAGGAACTGCAGAAGATCGCCGCCCATGCACCGGGTGCCGAGGTTTATTGCCGTATCCTGGTCGAGGCGGAGGGCGCCTTGTGGCCGCTCAACCGCAAGTTCGGCTGTGTGCCCGAAATGGCGACGGAGCTTCTCATCGAAGTTCGCGAACTTGGCCTGAAGCCGGTCGGCGTCTCGTTCCATGTCGGCTCGCAGCAGCTTGATCCGGCCCAATGGGACCGCGCCATCGCCACGGCGAAGTCGGTGTTCGATGGTTGCGCCAAGGCCGGTGTCAGCCTCAGCATGATCGATCTCGGTGGTGGTTTCCCGGCGGAATATGCGCCGGGTGTTGCCGGTATCGAGGCCTATGGCGCCGCCATTGCAGCCGCGATGACGGACAGCTTCGGTGAAGCTTGGCCGCGCCTGATCATCGAGCCCGGCCGCTACATGGTGGCAGATGCCGGTGTGATCGAGGCCGAGGTTTTGTTGGTCTCGCGCAAGTCGGCCACCGAGGATCGTCGCTGGGTCTATCTCGATATCGGCCGCTTCGGCGGGTTGGCGGAAACCGAAGGCGAGGCGATCCGCTACCGGGTCGAAGCGCTGGATACGGTCGCAACGGCAACGGGCCCGGTCATCCTGGCCGGCCCCACCTGCGACTCTGCCGACATCCTCTATGACAAGGCCAATTACCGCCTGCCGCTCGACCTCAAGGCCGGCGACCGGGTGCGGCTGCACTCGACGGGAGCCTACACGACGACCTATTCTGCCATTAATTTCAATGGCTTCGACCCGCTGAAGGCCTATTTCATCTGACCTCGGGCGCTTGAATCGTTGCTGCGACAAGACGGGCTGCTAGACTGCAGCCCGTCTTGCATTTCGAGGCTCCAATGTCCGACCCCGGCTGGGTCAAATTCACCACCAGTGGCAGCACAGCGATTTGGTCATGCGGTGGAGCGTGGACAATCGAGCATGCCACAAGGCTTGACCGGGAACTGACGGTCCCGGCCGAGGCCGGATCGAAAACGGCCATCCTCGATCTCAGCGCAATAGACCAGCTCGACACCTCCGGCGCCTGGCTCATCAGCCGGCATGGCAAGGCACTCCAGGCCAAGGGCGTTTCCGTTGAGACGAAGGAAGGCGATCCGGACCTCGCCGCTCTGCTCAAGCGTGTGGTCGAAACCGAGGACGTTCTCCCGGCACAGCCGCCACAGCGCAATCTCAGCGACAAGATCGCCGAGGTCGGCGCGGCCGCTGAGAGCATCCTGATCGAAAGTCGCGATCTGGTGGCGTTCTTTGGCGCGCTGGTCACGGCGCTGTCGCGCCTTGCGCTGACACCCTGGAAGCTGCGCTGGAACGCGATCTTTTCGCATCTGGAGCAGACCGGCCTCAACGCTTTGCCGATCGTCGGCATGATCAACTTGCTGGTCGGTGTCGTGCTGGCTTTCCAGGGCGCCGATCAATTGGCGCGGTTCGGCGCGCAGACTTTCACAATCAACATGCTGGGCATTTCAGTGCTGCGCGAAATGGCCGTGCTGCTGACCGCAATCGTCGTTGCCGGCCGGTCAGGTTCGGCCTTCACCGCGCAGATCGGCACCATGCAGGTGAACGAGGAGGTGGATGCGCTCCGCACCATCGGCCTCAATCCCATGGATGTGCTGGTGGTGCCGCGGGTGCTTGCGCTGATGATCGCGCTGCCGCTGCTCACTTTCTTCGCCGACATGATGGGCCTGCTGGGCGGCGGCCTCATGTGCATAGCACTGCTGGATATCAGCTTTGGTCAGTATCTCAGCCTGCTCAACCAGGCGATCACGGTTGATCATTTCTGGGTCGGTCTGGTCAAGGCGCCGTTCTTTGCGGCGCTCATCGCGCTCATCGGCTGTTTCGAGGGCCTACGCGTCTCGGGCAGTGCGGAAAGTGTCGGGCGCCTCACCACCCGTTCGGTGGTCGAAGGGATCTTCATGGTGATCATCGTCGATGCGCTGTTTTCGATCCTTTTCTCCTATCTGGGGATTTGAGGCGATGGCGGGCAAATCCGATCTGGTCATTTCACTCAAGGGGATCGTCAATCGTTTCGGTAGCCAAGTGCTGCATGACGGTCTCGATCTCGATGTGAAACGCGGCGAGGTGATCGGCATTGTCGGTGGTTCTGGTACCGGCAAGTCGGTGCTGATGCGCACGATCATCGGTCTCAACCGGCAGGCCGCTGGCACTATAACTGTGCTCGGCCAGCGCATGGACAAGGTGAGCGAGGCCGAGCGCACCAGGATCGAAGCGCGCTGGGGCGTGCTCTTTCAGAATGGCGCCTTGTTCAGTTCGCTCACCGTGGCGGAAAACGTGCAGGCGCCGATGCGCGAACATACCGATCTGCAGCCACGACTGATGGATGAACTGGCGGCGCTGAAAATCCGCCTGTCGGGCCTGCCGGCCGATGCCGGCGCCAAGTATCCATCGCAGCTGTCTGGTGGCATGAAGAAGCGCGCAGGGCTTGCCCGCGCGCTGTCTCTCGACCCAGATATCCTGTTCCTGGACGAGCCCACGGCAGGGCTGGATCCGATCGGTGCTGCTGAATTTGACCTTTTGATTCGCAACCTGCAGCGCAGCCTGGGGTTGACCGTGGTGATGATCACCCACGATCTCGACTCTCTGGTGGCGATCTGCGACCGAATCGGTATCCTCATCGACCGGCGGATCCGGGTAGGAACCTTGGCCGAGCATCTCAAGGACGAGCATCCCTGGATCAAGGAATATTTCCATGGACCCAGGGCCCGCGCGGCCGGCATTGGCGTCTGATATGATCAACAACGAACCGACAATTTAGGAATTTGTGAACTATGGAAACGAGGGCGCGGCATCTGGCGGTTGGCAGTTTTGTTCTGCTGCTTCTGGCGGGCGCGTTCGTGTTCGTCCTGTGGGCGGCGAAGTTCCAGGGCCAGGTCTCGTACAACAGTTATTACGCACGTTTCAGCGGCTCCGTCGCCCAGTTGCGCGTCGACAGCACGGTGAATTTCGGCGGCATCCCGGTCGGCCGCGTGACGGATGTCCGCATCGACCCGGGCGATAGCGCCCTGGCTCGGGTCGATTTCGAGATCCGCAGCGGGACGCCGGTCCGGGTGGATTCACAGGCGACACTGGAACTACAAAGCATCGCCGGTGGCGTCGGCATGTCATTGAGCCGCGGCACGTCCGACAAGCCGCTCCTGCCCCCCGGCAGCGAAGTGCCGGCTGTTGCCTCTGCGCTGGAACGCCTCACCCGCCAGGCGCCGGACCTCGTCGCCAAGATCGACCGCATTGCCAACAACCTCAATGCCATGCTGTCGCGCGAAAACCAGCAGGCGCTTACCGACACGCTCAACAATCTGCGCGATCTTTCGCAAGGGCTGAAGGACCGCGCGCCGGCGATCGATACTTTCCTCGCCGACAGCGACGCGGCGATGAAAGAGGTAGGTGCAGCCGGGACGGAGTTCCGCGTCCTCGCCACGGACCTCCAGAAGACGCTGGGGCCGGCTGCCAAGGAAGCGCAGAAGGCGGTGGACGCGTTCGAAAAGATGGCGAAGTCCTTTGAAAAGACATCCGAGCAGATGACCGCGCTGGTGGCCGAGAACCGGGAGCCCTTGCGCCAGTTCTCCGGCACCGCGCTCTACGAGGCGACCGATCTTCTTGCCCAAATGCGTGAATTGGTCGCGTCCATGGCCCGTATTTCGCAAGAACTCGAGCGTGATCGAGCGCGCTTCTTCTTGTCCGATCGCAGCAAAGGTGTGTCCGCCCCATGATCGATTTCCTGCCCGAAAAGATCACCGATCGACCGATGCGATCGATCAAGCGGCGGCATTTCCTGGCGCTGGGTGGCAGCGCCATGATGCTGGCGGCTTGCGGGGTAATCCCGGAGGTCGACAAACCACTCAACCTCTATTCGCTGTCACCGACAGTGGCACCGGTCGACAATCCGCCGCCGCTGAACTGGCAATTGGTGGTGGCTGAGCCAAAAGCGGGCGCTGATCTTGCCACAAACCGGATTGCGCTCACCCGCGCTGCCAATCGGATCGAGTATTTTGCCGAGGGCGTCTGGTCGGACGCTGCCCCAGCCTTGGTGCAGTCGAAACTCATCGAAGCGTTCGAGGACGTGGTGCCGCAACTGGCTGTCGGGCGCGATTCCGCAGGCCTCAAGCCCGACTATATCCTGCAATCCGAGTTGCGCGATTTCCAGGCTTCCTATGCCGGTGCCGGCGGCGAAGCGATGGTGCGTATCACCGCCAAACTGGTGAAGATGCCGGAGCGGCGCATCGTCAGTTCGATTTCCGCCGAGGCACGCAAACCGTCATCGGGTGCCGGCCTGCCGGGCATCGTCTCGGCTTTCGAGAGCGCGCTTGGCGATGCCTTCAACCAGTTGATCGCCGGTGTCCTGGCGGCGCCGATAACCTGATCCACCCCGCAAACTTGATCCCACACAGACGAGCATTGCCAAGATCATGACCCACGTGCTTCATCGCGACCTCCGCAACCCGCTGCCCATGGCCGTCAAGGCGGATGGCCCTTATGTCATCGACAGCAGCGGCAAGCGCTATCTCGACGCTTCCGGCGGGCCGGCGGTTTCCTGCCTCGGCCATACGCATCCCAAGGTGATCGAGGCGATCCGGCATCAGGCCGGCGAGATTGCCTTTGCCTATTCGGCATTCTTTACGCACCCGGCCGTGGAGGCGCTGGCCGACAAACTGGTGGCGCAGGCGCCGACCGGTTTGACGCGGGCGTTCTTCGTCTCCGGCGGGTCGGAGGCGATCGAGGCCGCCATGAAATTGGCGCGCCAGTATTTCCTTGAGATCGGGCAGCCGACGCGGCGCCATTTCATCGCGCGCGAACGCAGCTATCATGGCAATACACTGGGCGCCCTGTCGCTTGGCCACGATGTCAGCCGGCGCCAGACCTATGAGCCGCTCCTGCTGCCGGTGACCCATATCTCGCCTTGCTATGAGTATCGGGAACGCCGCGCCGACGAGACGGCAGAGGCCTATGGCATTCGCATTGCCGATGAGCTCGAGGCCGCGATCCTGCGCCAGGGCCCGGAGAATGTGGCTGCCTTCTTTGCCGAACCGATTGCCGGGTCTTCGCTTGGCTGTGCCGAGCCGGTGCCGGGCTATCTCGCGCGGCTGCGGGCGATCTGCGACCGCTATGGCGTGTTGCTGGTGTTCGATGAGGTCATGTGCGGCATGGGGCGCACCGGGCATCTTTATGCCTGCGCCGAAGACGGGGTCACGCCGGACATCCTGACCAT
Source organism: Rhodospirillaceae bacterium (assembly GCA_016712715.1). Taxonomy (NCBI): domain Bacteria; kingdom Pseudomonadati; phylum Pseudomonadota; class Alphaproteobacteria; order Rhodospirillales; family Rhodospirillaceae; species Rhodospirillaceae bacterium. The sequence goes on along the minus strand of JADJQM010000001.1, from coordinate 1,551,441 downwards.
GGCCAAGGGACTCGGCGCCGGCTACCAGCCGATCGGCGCATTTCTGGCCCATGACAAGATCGTCAGCGCGCTGGAAAGCGGTTCTGGGCAGTTGAAGCATGGCCATACCTATGCCGGGCACACATTGGCCTGTGCTGCTGCGCTTGCTGTACAGGAGGCCATAGAGGAAGAAAATCTCCTCGCCCGCGTCAAAGACCTCAGCGTCAAACTGCGCGCCCGGCTGGACGACAGTTTTGGACAGCATCCGCATATCGGCGACATTCGCGGCCGCGGCCTGTTCATCGGGCTGGAAATGGTCGCTGACCGGGACACCAAGCAAGCCTTTGATCCATCCGAGAAAAAGTGGCTGAAACTGCGCCAGGCGGCGATGCAGGAGGGACTTATCTGCTATCCGGCCGGAGGCTGCATCGACGGCAAAAGCGGCGATCACATCCTGCTGGCGCCACCCTTCAACCTCACCGATGGGCAGCTGGACGAGGTGGTCGAGAAGCTCGGAAATGCCCTCAAACTCACCGTCGGATGATAGCTAAGCCTGTGATTGTGCAAAATTTTAACTATCGACGCGTTTGCCCGTTGTCACTACTTTAACCAATGAGTGGTTAGGTATTCTGATTGAATCACGGGAGAGCCGTTCAGAGCGGCTCCAGATTTGGGAGAGAGCATCGATGGCAGGCATGCTGACGGAAGCCGATGTCCGCAAGTTGATGACCGATCCGTCACCCGATGCGCGGGTCGAAACGGCGACCAAAGTCGCCAAGGCATTCTACGAGACCGAACTGTCCGCTGCCGAGCGCATGCTGGCGGAAGAGATCTTCCGCATCATGGTGCGCGATGCCGAAGTGCGCGTGCGGGAAGCTCTGTCGATCAATCTGAAGTCCAGCCCCGAGCTGCCGAAGGATGTCGCGCTGAGCCTGGCGCGCGATGTCGAGGCTGTGTCGCTGCCCGTGCTCGAATTCTCCAGCGTGCTGTCGGATGCCGATCTCATCGAGATCATCCAGATGTCGAGCGCTGAAAAGCAGACGGCGGTCGCCAAGCGGGCGAGCGTGTCTGGCGAGGTCGCCAACGCCCTCATCGATCATGGCAAGAGCGGCGCCGTCGTTGCGACGCTGGTGAACAACCCGGGTGCCGCCCTCAAGGATGCCGACCTGGAGAAGGCTTTTGCCAAGTTCGGCAGCGATCCGGCCGTCAACAACTCCCTGGTGGCGCGCGCCAATCTGCCGCTGCGCATTTCCGAAAAGATCGTGGCCCGTGTCTCCGAATCGCTGCGTGAGCATCTGCTCTCGCACAAGGAGATCTCCGCCGAGATGGCGGCCGATCTCGTGCTCCAGGCGCGGGAACGCGCGACGGTCGGTCTCTTGCCGCCGGGCTCGAAATCAGCCGATGTCGTCGATCTGGTAAAGCAATTGCGCGACAACAAGCGTCTGACGCCCTCGCTCATTCTCCGCACCCTGTGTACGGGAGATCTTACCTTCTTCGAGGCAAGCCTCGCGGTGCTTGCCAACATGACCATCGTCAGCGCCCGCGTCCTCATCCATGATGAAGGCAAGCTTGGCCTGCAATCGATCTACCAGCGGACGCCCCTGCCGGCCAATCTCTATCCGGCGTTCCGCGTCGCCTTCGACGTGGCGCGCGAGACGCAATATGACGGCGGCGAGAACGACCGGCAGCGCTTCTCATCGCGCGTCATCGAGCGGGTACTGACGCAGTTCGAGGATATCGGCAACGACAACCTCGAATATTTGATGAAGAAGCTGAAGCAGCTTGCCGCATGAAAAAGACATTTGCGATTATCGGTTGCCTGGCTTTTCTGGCAGCCAGCCCGGCCGTTGCCTGCGATCAGCAGGAAGCCGTCGACCTCATGGTGAAACTTTCGACTGCCCTCGGTGAAAAGGCCGGTGCCGCCAAGACCGAGGAAGACAGCCTGAAGGTCACCGCGGCCAACGCCAAGGTGAATGAGGGCGGTGCGGCACTTGCCGCCGGCGACTCGGACAAGGCCTGCGAGATCTACCGCGCCGTGGCCGAAGAGCAGGGCATCTCGCTCGACTGAGCACCGGCACGATGTTTCTGAGGAATTGAGGCACGCTTGCGGCCTGGAAGATGATTGGTCGGAGTGAGAGGATTCGAACCTCCGGCCCCTACGTCCCGAACGTAGTGCTCTACCAGGCTGAGCTACACTCCGACCAGAAGACGCCCGGGTCCTGGAATTGCCGGGCGCTTGAAACGCGGTGCCTTATAGCCGCTGGTCCGTCCCGGCGCAAGCCTGCGTTAACGGTCCACACCGAACTTTGTCGACCAACCCCAAGCTATTGGCTGGATTAACCTTTTGCGATGCCTCTTCAGAAGCCGCGGTCGATGCAGAAATCGACCACCTCGATCAGGGCACGCTTTTCCGGGCTGTCCGGAAAGATCCCCAGGGAATCGCGGGCGATGGCGCCGTAATGGGCGGCGCGGGCCACGGTGTCTTTGAGGGTGCCATGGCGTTCCATCAGGTTGATGGCGTGGCGGAGGTCGGCGTCCGCCTGTTCGACCTCTTCCAGGGTTCGCTTCCAGAACGCGCGTTCCTCGGCATCGCCCCGGAGATAGGCCAGGATGACGGGGAGGGTGATCTTGCCCTCGCGGAAGTCGTCGCCCACCGTCTTGCCGAGGGTCTCCTGGCGGGCCGAATAATCGAGAGCGTCGTCGATCAACTGGAAGGCGATGCCGAGATTGAGGCCGAAGCTTTGCAGCGCCTGCTCCTCAAGCTTGGGTCGGGCTGCGACGACGGCGCCGACTTCGCAGGCGGCGGCGAAGAGGGCGGCGGTCTTGCCCTTGATCACCTCGAGATAGGCCTGCTCGGTGGTCGTCGTATCATTGCTGGTCATTAGCTGCAGCACTTCGCCTTCGGCGATGATGGCGGAGGCGCCGGAGAGGATTTCGAGGACGCGCAGCGACCCGTCGGCGACCATCAGCTGGAAAGCGCGACTGAACAGGAAGTCACCCACCAGGACCGAGGCCTTGTTGCCCCAGACCGCATTGGCGGAAGCGCCGCCGCGCCGAAGCGCGCTTTCATCGACGACGTCGTCATGGAGCAAGGTCGCGGTATGGATGAACTCGACACAGGCGGCGAGGCCCGCCGCGCGCTCACCGCGATAGCCGCACATATGGGCGCTGGCGAGGGTCAGGAGCGGGCGCAGGCGCTTGCCGCCGGCGGCGATGATATGGCCGGCCAGCTGCGGAATGAGCTGCACGTCGCTCTGCATATGCTGGATGATCAGCTGGTTCACGCGGTCGAGATCGGCGCCGACCAGATCGGTCAGTCGGTCCAGCGCATTGCTCTTGCTGTCCTTGCCTCGCCCGGTTTCGAGATTGACGATAACGGCCACGCTGATATCCCTACCTAAATCCTTGAGAAAAACCCGTTCCCGGGGGAGCATAGCCGCTGGCAGCGTTCGGTCAAGCCGAGGCAGCGCGACACCCGCGACATATCGGCGCGGGTGACCGGTCTGGAAACATGCGGGAGAACAAGGATTTGCGCGAACTGGTCCGGTCCGGCGACCCGGTTAGGCTGTCCTTCCTGACGGCATTGCTGGCTGATGCGGGCATCGAGTCTCTCATCCTCGATACCCATAGCAGCGTCATGCAAGGCAGCCTCGGCATCCTGCCACAGCGGCTGATGGTGGCGGATGAAGATCTGGCGCAGGCGCTGGCCGTGTTGATTGAAGCCGAGCAACTCGATCCTGATTCCCGGCACCGATAATGGATGAGCCGTTCGACTTCCCTGTCAGCAGCGACCGCCTGCTTGGTGGGCGATTGATGTTGCTGCAGCCGCAAGACGGCTATCGCGCGGCGATCGACCCGGTGTTGCTGGCTGCTGCCGTGCCGGCGATGTCGGGTGAGCTTGCGGTCGATCTTGGCTGCGGCGTGGGAACGGCCGGCCTCTGCCTTGCCGCACGGGTTCCTGGACTCCGCGTGTTCGGCCTCGATTCACAACCAGGGCTCATCCGGCTTGCCATCCGCAATGCTGACGTCAACGACCTTGCCGGGCGCGTTCAGTTTCAATGTGGCGATATCCTCGATTTCCACACGGTGGGTTTCGATCATATCCTGGTCAATCCACCTTATCTTGCCCGCGGATCGGCATCGATTTCGCCTAACCCGATCAAGGCAAAAGCAAATGTTGAAGGCGATGCGGGGCTGGTGGACTGGGTGAATTGCGCCATTGCCGCGGTCAGGCCGGGCGGCAGTGTCAGCTTCATTCATCGCGCGGATCGCGGCGACGAACTCTGCGCGCTGATGACGCAGGGCTTGGGCGATATCGCATGGGTCGATCTGCTGCCGCGAGAAGGCGGCTCTGCCAAGCGCGTCATTCTGCAGGGAATCAGAGGGTCGGCCGAGGCAGGGCCTGCACGCCGAAGCATGGTGCTGCACCAAAGCGACGGCCGCTTCACGGCCGAGACAGAAGCGGTTCTGCGGGAGATGGCGGCGATCCGCGTCAGGGACTGACCCTTGACCGATGCGCATCAAGGTCGCTAAATCTGATCGATGTTCGGTTTGCCCACGTTCCCAAAATTCATCCTGATCGCCGCAATCATCGCGGTGGTCTGGTATTTCTGGCGTCGCGGCCAGCAGCGCAGCGCTGGTGGCAGTCGTGGTGGCAATGGTCGCGCGGCGCAAAACAAGCGCCAGAACGCACCAAACCAGAAACCGATCGAAGACATGGTCCAGTGCAAGGCGTGCGGCGCTTATGTGCCGGCAAAATCCGGCTGTTCCTGCGGCCGGGGCACGCGCTGAGCCAGGCTGCTCCTCCTGCGTAGCGATTCTCCTGATAAGTCACACAATTTTGGCTGAAATCGGCGCTTTCCGGCTCCTGAAGGCTTGAGGCTTGGCTTGATTAACTGCCGGTGCGTCGGTATGTTGCGCCGCACCAAGAAGCCGGTTCCGGCGCGCGTCCGGGATGATCATTTTAGGGGGTCCACCTATCATGCCCGCCGAGGCGAGTGCCGTTGTCCGGAAACCAAATCCAGAGACCTGTTTCCAGGCGCTCATCCTGAAACTGCAGGCCTATTGGGCGAAGCAGGGCTGCGTCGTCCTCCAGCCCTATGACATGGAAGTTGGTGCCGGCACATTCCATTGGGCGACCAGCTTGCGCGCACTTGGCCCCAAGCCGTGGCGCGCCGCCTATGTCCAGGCCTCGCGCCGCCCCAAGGATGGCCGCTATGGCGAGAATCCGAACCGACTGCAGCACTACTACCAATTCCAGGTGATCATGAAGCCGTCGCCGGCCGACAGTCAGGATCTCTATCTGGGGTCGCTGAAAGCCATCGGCATCGACCCAATGCTCCATGACATCCGCTTCGTCGAAGACGATTGGGAGAGCCCGACGCTCGGTGCCTGGGGCTTGGGCTGGGAAGTCTGGTGCGACGGCATGGAAGTCTCGCAGTTCACCTATTTCCAGCAGGTGGGCGGGCTGGAATGCAATCCCGTCTCGACCGAACTTACCTACGGCCTCGAGCGCCTCGCCATGTATGTGCAGGGCGTCGAGAGCATCTATGACCTCGACTATAATGGCCATGGTATGACCTATGGCGACGTGTTCCTGCAATCGGAGCAGGAATACTCGACCTTCAACTTCGAACGCGCCAACACCGATCTGCTGTTTAAGCATTTTGAGGACGCGGAGAAGGAATGCGCGGCGCTCCTGGGCGGCAGCAAGGCGCTGCCGTTACCGGCCTATGATCAAGCCTTGAAAGCCTCTCATTTGTTCAATCTGCTGGATGCGCGCGGCGTCATCTCGGTCACCGAGCGACAGGCCTATATCGGTCGCGTGCGTACGCTGGCCAAGGCCTGCTGCGAAGCCTGGGAAGCTACCCAGAAAGTGGGGGCCTGAATCATGGCCGAGCTTCTCCTCGAACTCTTCTCCGAAGAAATCCCCGCCCGCATGCAGGCACGTGCCGCCGAGGAACTGCAGCGGCTGGTCACCGACAAGCTGAAGGCGGCTGGTCTGACGTTCACCTCGGCGAAATCCTTCGTGACACCGCGCCGTTTGGCGCTGGTGGTCGATGGATTGCCGTTGGCACAGCCGGATGTGAAGGAAGAAAAGAAGGGCCCGCGCGTTGGTTCGCCGGCACAGGCGGTGGATGGGTTCCTGAAATCCGCCGGCATTGCCTCACTAGATCAGTGCGAAAGCGAGACACCGGAAAGGGTGAATTCTATTTCGCAGTGATCGATAAGAAGGGCGTGGCCACCCTCGCGATCCTGCCCGAGATCATCCTGGCAGCAATGGTCGACATGCCCTGGCCGAAATCAATGCGCTGGGGAAGCAATACGCAGCGATGGGTGCGACCGCTGCACAGCGTTGTAGCTGTGTTCGATGGTAAAGTTGTTTCGGGCGCATTCGATCTGGCACCCAACAAGGTCACTTTTGGCGACAAGACCAGGGGTCATCGTTTCCTCTCATCGGGCGAGATCACGGTCACCAGTTTCGCCGATTACCAGACGAAGCTGAAAGCCGCTAAGGTCATTCTCGACCAGGCTGAGCGCCGCGCAACCATCAAGTCGCAGGCGGATGCGGCGGCGGCCAAGGAAGGCTTGACCGTGAAGCCGGATGACGGCCTGCTCGACGAGGTCACCGGCCTCGTTGAATGGCCGACCGTGCTCATGGGCAAGATCGATGACGAGTTCATGTCGGTGCCCCATGAAGTGCTGACCACCTCGATGCGGGTCAATCAGAAGTATTTCGCGCTGCTGGACAAGAGCGGCAAACTGGCGCCGCGCTTCCTGGTGACCGCCAATATCGAAGCGACGGATGGCGGCAAGGCGATCATCCATGGCAATGAGCGTGTGCTGCGGGCGCGCCTGTCCGATGCCAAGTTCTTCTGGGACCAGGATCTGAAGATCAGCCTGGGTGAGCGCGTGCCGCAGCTGGATAGCATCACCTATCACGCCAAATTGGGCTCGGTCGGCGATAAGGCGCGGCGCGTGAAGGCGCTGGCGCGGGAACTGGCCAAATACGTTCCCGGTTGCGAAGCCAGCCTCCCCAATGAGGCAGCCGCCCTGGCCAAGGCGGACCTTGTTTCCGGCATGGTGGGCGAGTTTCCGGAACTTCAGGGCATCATGGGGCGTTACTACGCACGAGCGGAGAAACTGCCGGAACCTGTCGCAGATGCCATTGCCGATCATTACAAACCACTTGGTCCGAACGACACCTGCCCGAGTGCGCCTGTGAGCGTCGCCGTTGCCCTTGCTGACAAGATCGACACCCTGACCGGCTTCTTCGCCATCGAGGAGAAGCCGACAGGGTCGAAGGATCCGTTTGCGCTGCGCCGCGCGGCACTCGGCACTATCCGATTGATCATTGAGAACAAGCTGCGCCTCCAACTGCGCGATGTGCTGGGCTTCGCCTATAGCGGCTATTACGACAGTATCGGCGGATTCGAGAAGAACGCACCCAAGGCCGTCGTCACTGACTTGATGGACTTTTTCGCCGACCGTCTGAAAGTTGCGCTGAAGGAGCGGGGCGTTCGCCATGATCTGATCACGGCGGTGTTTTTGCTGGGTGATGAAGATGACCTGACGCGCCTGCTGGCGCGGGTCGATGCGTTGAAGGGCCTGGTCGACAGTGCCGAAGGCGCCAATCTCCTGGCCGGTTACAAGCGGGCCACAAATATTCTGCGCATTGAAGAAAAGAAAGATGGCGTTGCGCACAGTGAGGCGCCGGATCAATCCTGGCTGAAGCAGGACGAGGAGAAGGCGCTCCATCAGGCACTCGAGGCGGCCCGGAAGAAAGTCGTGGACGCCATTGGGGCAGAAGAATTCGGTGGGGCGATGACAGCTCTTGCCGGCCTGCGCGCACCGGTCGATGCCTTTTTCGACAAGGTCACCGTCAATGCCGACGAAAAAGAACTGCGTGGCAATCGCTTGCGGTTGCTGAACTCGATCCGCAACACCTTCAACCTGGTGGCGGATTTTTCAAGGATCGAAGGATGAGCATAACCATGACGAAGTGGGTCTATCATTTCGGTGGCGGTGCGGCAGAAGGCCGGGCCGATTTGCGCAATCTGCTGGGCGGCAAGGGCGCCAATCTGGCGGAAATGTCGTCGCTGGGTCTCCCGGTGCCGCCGGGTTTCACCATCACCACCGAACTCTGCACGGAGTTCTATGCCAACGCCAAGAAGTACCCGAGTGACCTGGCGGCCCAGGTCGAAGCCGGTGTCGCTCATATCGAAAAGATCGTCGGCCTCAAATTCGGCGACGCCAAGGCACCGCTGCTGGTCTCGGTCCGCTCCGGCGCCCGGGTCTCGATGCCGGGCATGATGGACACGGTCCTCAATCTTGGTCTCAACGATGAGACCGTGAAGGGATTGGCGCTGAAGTCGGGCGATGCGCGCTTCGCCTATGATTCCTATCGCCGTTTCATCCAGATGTTCGGCAATGTCGTGCTCGGCGTCGAGCATCACAATTTCGAGGACATCCTCGATTTTCACAAGCAGGACAAGGGCGTCAACCTAGACACCGAGCTCACCGCCGAGGATTGGCAGAAGGTCATTGCCGACTACAAGGCGAAGGTCGAGGAAGAGCTCGGCAAGCCCTTCCCGCAGGATCCGAAGGAACAGTTGTGGGGTGCCATCGGCGCCGTGTTCGGCAGCTGGAACATCCCGCGCGCCGTGACCTACCGCAAGATCAACAATATCCCCGAGGATTGGGGCACGGCCGTCAACGTCCAGGCCATGGTGTTCGGCAATATGGGCGAGGATTGCGCGACCGGCGTTGCCTTCACGCGCAACCCGTCGACCGGCGCCAAGGAATTCTATGGCGAATACCTGATCAACGCCCAGGGCGAGGATGTCGTGGCCGGCATTCGTACGCCGCAGCACCTCACCATCGAGGGCAAGAAGGCCAACAACTCAACCCTGCCGGCGATGGAAGAGACCATGTCGGAGGTGTTCCACCAGTTGCTCGCGGTCCGCGACCAGTTGGAACGGCACTATACCGACATGCAGGACATCGAGTTCACCGTGCAGCAGGGCAAGCTTTACATGCTGCAGACCCGCAACGGCAAGCGCACCGCCCAGGCGGCGCTGAAGATCGCTGTTGATCTCTGCCAGGAAGGCCTCATCGACAAGAAGACCGCGGTCGCGCCGCATCGAACCGGCATCGCTCGACCAGCTGCTGCACCCGACCCTTGATCCCAAGGCGAAGAAGGACGTGATCGCGAGTGGCCTGCCGGCAAGCCCGGGTGCCGCCTCAGGCAAGGTGGTGTTCACCGCCGACGAGGCCGAGGACCGCGCCGCCAAGGGTGAAAAGGTCATCCTGGTGCGCGTTGAAACGAGTCCCGAGGACATCCACGGCATGCATGCGGCGGTCGGCATTCTGACCACGCGCGGCGGCATGACCAGCCACGCCGCCGTCGTGGCGCGCGGCATGGGTCGCCCCTGTGTGTCCGGCGCCGGTGACCTCCGCGTCGATGCGGCGCAGAAGATCATGACGGTCAAGGGCCACAAGGTCGTCGAGGGCGATATCATCACCATCGATGGCGGTACCGGCGAGGTGATGCTGGGTGCCGTCGCCACGATTGAGCCGGTTCTGTCGGGTGATTTTGCGACCCTGATGGGTTGGGCCGACAGTTTCCGCAAGCTGAAGATCCGCACCAATGCGGAAACGCCGCTCGACGCCCGGACGGCACGCCAGTTCGGCGCCGAGGGCATTGGCCTGTGCCGCACCGAGCACATGTTCTTCGAGGCTGACCGCATCATTGCAATGCGCGAGATGATCATGGCGGAGGACGTCGCCGGCCGGAAGAAGGCGCTGGCGAAGATCCTGCCGATGCAGCGCCAGGATTTCGTCGAGCTATTCCACATCATGAAGGGCCTGCCGGTCACCATTCGACTGTTGGATCCGCCGCTCCACGAGTTCCTGCCGCACAGCCGCGCCGAAATGGCGGAAGTGGCAGCGGCAGCCGGCATCTCGGTCGATCTTGTCCAGCACCGGGCCTCGCAGCTGCAGGAATCGAACCCGATGCTGGGTCATCGCGGCTGCCGCCTCGGCATCACTTATCCTGAAATCTACGAAATGCAGGCCCGCGCTATTTTCGAGGCCGCGGCCGAGGTCAAAGCGAAGCTGGGCGAGACGGCCGAGCCGGAAATCATGATCCCGCTGGTCAGCATTCCGAAGGAACTGACGATGATGCGGGCCATCATCGACCGGGTCGCTGGCGAAGTCGCCAAGAGCAGCGGCAGCCTGATCCCCTATTCGGTCGGCACGATGATCGAATTGCCGCGCGCCGCCCTGCTGGCCGGTGAAATCGCCAAGGATGCGGCTTTCTTCAGCTTCGGCACCAATGACCTGACCCAGACGACCTATGGCCTCAGCCGTGACGACGCCGCGCGCTTCATGCAATCCTATGAACGCCAGGGGATCATCGAGCGCGATCCCTTCATCACGATTGATGTCGAAGGGGTCGGCGAATTGGTGAAGACGGCTGCAGAGCGTGGCCGCAAGACGCGTCCGGACATCAAGCTTGGCATCTGCGGCGAGCATGGCGGCGACCCGGCCTCGATCCATTTCTGCGCCTCGGTCGGGCTGGATTATGTTTCCTGCTCGCCCTATCGCGTACCGATTGCCAAGCTCGCCGCGGCCCAGGCGGCACTCACCGGCGACCAGTCCGGCCGCAAGGGCGAGGGGTGACGAGCCTCGCCGACCTGCGCGCGGGCGGCAAGCAGACGCTCGCCCGCGTCCTGGCGCGGCTGGAAACCAATCCTGACGATCCCGATCTCGTCAGACTCCTCGATTCCGCTTATGCGGCGGCGACAGCGCAGGTAATCGGCCTCACTGGCCCGCCAGGTGTCGGCAAGTCAACCCTTGCCGGCGCGCTCATCACGGCTTATCGCCAGAAGGGCAAGACCATCGGGGTCATCGCCATCGACCCCTCTTCAAAGCGCACGGGCGGCGCCCTGCTGGGCGATCGTACGCGGCTTCGGACCGATCCGGAGGACAAAGGCATCTTCGTGCGCTCCATGGCGGCGCGCGACCAGCTGGGTGGCCTTGCCGAGATCACCTTTGCCGCGATGGTCCTGATGCGCGCGCTCTATGACGTCGTGCTGATCGAGACGGTCGGCGTCGGACAATCGGAAACGGACATTGCGCTTGCCGCCGATACGATCATTTTTTGCGTCCAGCCCGGCTCTGGGGACGCGCTCCAGTTCATGAAGGCCGGGATTGTGGAAATTCCCGACATCGTCGCCGTGACCAAGGGCGATCTCGGTCGCGCCGCCATGCGCGCGCGGGCGGATGTAAAGGGGGCGCTCGGCCTCACCGAACAGGCGCTGGGTGGTGCGCAGTGGGACCTTCCGGTGCTCATCGTCTCGGCCAACGCCGCCGAGGGGATCGGCGGCCTCATGGAAGCCGTCTCGGGTCACGCTGCCTGGCTGGCGACCGATAATCGCCTGCGCGCCAAGCGCGCGGCGCAGACCCGGGCCTGGACCCAGGCCGCGATCAAGGAACGCTGGGGACGGGAAGGGCTGAAGCGCCTCTCGTACCCACACGTGACGGCCGACACAGCCGACTCGCCGTTTCAGGCCTTGGCGGAGTGCGCACGCCAGCTATAGTAGCGCCATGGCATCCGTTTACGATCTCAAGCCGCGCTTCGTGGCATTGCTCCGTCCCATCGCCGCCCGCCTCGCCGCCGGCGGCGTTACTGCCAATGCCGTGACCCTTGCGGCCATGCTCGGCTCCGTCCTGGTTGGGATTGTCCTCTCCATCTGGCCGGATTGCCTGCGCCTGTGGCTCATCCTGCCGGTTTTCCTGTTCCTGCGCATGGCGGCCAATGCCATTGACGGCATCCTGGCGCGCGAGTTCGCGATGAAGTCGCGGCTGGGGGCGATTCTCAACGAAGTGGGCGATGTGGTCTCGGATGCGGCCCTCTATCTCCCCTTTGCCCTGCTGGCTGGCGTCAACGGCCTGTGGGTCGTACTGGCAGTCATCGTCGCCATCATCGGCGAGATGACGGGTGTCCTGGGCCAGGTCATTGGCGCCAGCCGGCGCTATGACGGACCGATGGGCAAGAGCGACCGTGCCGCCGTCTTCGGTATTCTTGGCTTTGCCATCGGTCTTGGGCTGCCGCTGGGCGCCTGGATCAACTGGGCCATGATCGCGGTCACGCTGCTGGGCATGGTGACCCTCCTCAATCGCGCGCGTCGCGCCCTCGCCGAGACACACAAATGATGTTCGATCTTGCGCCCAACGTCGCCATTGCGCTGGCGGCGATCATGGTTCTGCTGTTCATCGCCACGGCGGTGGCCTGGCCGCAGCGGCACAAGAAGCATGAATTATGGCTGCGTACCCGCACCTGGTGGGTGATCATCCTGCTCCTGGGTGTCTCGATCGCGCTGCCATCCTGGGTGCCGATCGCGCTCTTCGGCCTGATCAGCTTTCTCGCTTTCAAAGAGTTCGTGACGCTCATTCCAACGCGCCGGGCCGACCACCGCGTGCTGCTTTGGGCCTATCTCTCGATCCCGCTGCAGTACTACTGGGTGTCGATCGGCTGGTACGGCATGTTCATCATCTTCATCCCTGTCTACATCTTCCTGGCCTTGCCGCTCCGCATGGTGCTGGCGGGCGAGACGCAAGGCTTCATCAAGGCCGCGGGGACGGTGCATTGGGGTTTGATGATTGCCGTGTTCTCGTTGAGCCACGCGGCCTTTCTGTTGGCCCTGCCGAACGAGGGCAATCCCATTGCCGGTGGCGATGGGCTGTTGCTCTATCTGCTGCTGCTGACCGAGATCAATGATGTCGGCCAGTATTGCAGCGGCAAGCTGCTGGGCAAGCACAAGGTCGTGCCCAAGGTCAGCCCCAACAAGACGGTCGAAGGCCTGGTGGGCGGCGTCATCATCACGACGCTGGTGGCGATGCTTGCGGCCCCCTATCTCACGCCGCTTTCGTGGTACGAGGCCGGCGCCATCGGCTTCGTGCTGGCCCTGGCCGGATTTGCGGGGGACGTCACCATTTCGGCCGTCAAGCGTGACCTCAAGCTGAAGGACAGCGGCAGCCTCCTGCCCGGCCATGGTGGTGTGCTCGACCGCGTCGACAGTCTTACCTTCACCGCGCCGCTCTTCTTCCACATCATCTATTTCCTCTATTACTGATCATGTCGCGCTGGCTGCGTCGCCTGTTTGCCCTCTGTGTGCTGCGGCCCATCGCCATCATGATGCTCGGCATCACGGTGCGCGGGCGGGAGAATCTGCCGAAGGCGGGGCCAGCCATCATCATCGCCAATCACAACAGCCATCTCGACACATTGGTTCTGCTGTCATTAATGCCATACCGGCATATCGACATCGTGCGGCCGGTGGCGGCGGCCGATTATTTCCTGAGCAACCGCTACCTTGCCTGGTTCAGCCTCCAGATCCTGAACATCCTGCCGCTGGAGCGGGGCAATGCCGCCCGTGGCGATGACCCGCTCAAGGAAAGTGCCGCAGCACTTGATCGCGGCGAGATCCTGATCGTGTTTCCGGAAGGCTCGCGCGGTGCGGCAGAAGTGATGGGCAAGTTCAAGGGCGGTGTCGCGCGCCTCAAGGAGCGTTATCCGGACGTGCCGGTCATTCCGGTGTTCCTGCAAGGCGCCGGCAAGGCATTGCCGCGCGGCGAGATCGTGCTGGTGCCGGTGGTGGTGGATGCGGTCGTGGGGCAACCGCTGCCCTGGAGCGGCAACCGCGCGGCTTATACTCAGGAAATGGAGAACGCGGTCCGGGCGCTGGGTGCCAGCCTGCCGCCGGTGTTCGACGATGACGAGGACTAATCCGTCAACCGCGTGATCCAGGCGATGTGTTGTGGATAGTCCTGCAGCAAGGCCGCGCGTGTCGCCAATTCGAAATCGGCAAAGTCGAAGCCGGGTGCTACGGTGCAGCCCGCCAGGGCATAGGCGCCGTGGCGTGCCGGTATCGCCCCAAACCAATGGCCCGCGGGGACGACATGCTGCGGCACCTGGCCAACTGAAAAGTCGCGGCCCAGCGTCGTTTCAATCAACTGTCCGGCGGGAGAAATCGAAACGATCACGAGCGGATCGCCGTCGTAGAAATGCCAGACCTCATCGGATCTGATCCGGTGCAGTTTTGAGCGGTCGCCAGCACATAGCAGATAATAGATCGCCGTCGATTGCGACCTCTCGCCGTGGAACCGCGCAGGAAGCCCAGCCTTGGGAATGGACTCAGACGCGCGATAGGTCTCACGGTAGAATCCGCCCTCAGGATGCGGGGCAAGCGCCAGCCGGGCAACCAATTGGTCAATCGCGCTGGATCTAGTCACGTCTGGCATAGCGCGCCACGGCTTGCTTGAGGAGATCATGGGGGACAGCGTGCGCGGTGCGGCCTTGGTAACCGGTCATGGTCTCGGCGGCACAAAGTGCGTTCCAGATCGCTTCCTCGGTCGCCTCGGCTGCCGCCTGGAAGAGGGGTGTGCATTCCTCCATGCCCAGCATGCGGACCTCCGCCATCTTGGATTTCAGCGCGATGCGGTTGCCGGTCGAGAAGGCGAGGAAGATATCGCCCGAGCCGTTGGAGCCGATACCGCCCACCCAGGCCAGCCCAGTCGTGGCCCGGCGGGCAAGACGCTGGCATTGGATCGGCAGCAAGGGTGCATCGGTCGCCAGGATGACGATGATCGAGCCCTGTTCCTCTTTCCGCTCGGCATGTGCCGAGGCGACGATGTCGGTGTTGAGTTCGAGACCCACCGGCGCATGGCCGCACCGGAGCAGCGACCGCCTGCCATAGTTGGACTGCACCAGGGCCCCCACCGTCCAACCGCCATCCGCGGCCGACAGGCGGCGCGACGCGGTGCCCGTCCCGCCCTTGAATTCATGGGTGATCATGCCGGTGCCGCCGCCGATATTGCCTTCGGGCACGACGCCGTCCTTGGCGGAGTCGAGGGCCTCGATCGCATGTTCCAGGGTGATGGGGAAGGTCTCGGCATCCGACAGCCATCCATCCCAGGTCTCGGCGGCCACGGGCAGATGCCACGCTTGTTCGATACCCTTGCGTGCGGCATGCACGCAGATCGCATCGCGCGCGATGCCGGTCGCATGGGTGTTGGTGATGGTGATGGGTGCCGCCAGCAGGCCCCTGTTCGTTGAGCCAATGACTGCCGGTCATTTCGCCATTGCCGTTGAAGGAGTGGATCCCGGCAAACATGAAGTCGGTGTAGATGTCGTCGGCTGGCCACAACGCCGTGACGCCGCTGCGGATGACGTGTGGTTCGTCGCGGATAACAGTGCTGAAACCGACCCGCAATCCCGCCACATCGGTGATGGCATTCAGGGGTCCGGGCTGCATTTGTCCCAGGGTGACACCCAGATCCCTCAGTCGCGCCTTGGCCATAGATCGATCCCCATTTCCAATGATGCCTGATCGTTGATGGTTGGCAGATTAGGCGACACTTGGTTCGCTGCTCAAGCCATGTTAGAGGATTTGTCAGCCGCGCGCATAGATTGAGTGGGGATGACATGGGCTATTTTGATGGTTTAACGAACGCAGCGTTCAAGACCGATGAAGCAGGGCGTCGTCTCTTCTTTCTCTATGGCCGCTTCGGCAAGGGAAGACTGTTGGCGACGGAAGACGACGAACGCTCGATGCGAGCCAAGTACAAGGGTTTCTACAAGTACACTTTCTTTGTCGTCGTGCCTGCGATGATTGCGATACGGCTGTTTCTACACCAATCACTTTCGGTGCAATTGATTGTCGCCGGCGCACTTATTGTTCCCGGATATGCTTGGCTGGAAGTCCATGCGCGCCAGTACCCCAAAGTAGATGCCCGCATAACGTTTGCTGAATCCTATGCAAATTCAGCAGCCGGGCACAATTTATGGACCTTGATTGCGCTCACCCTTTTGTCAGCCGTCTTCGTGCTGATAGGCCTTTTTATCGCCTTCAAAGGGAAGCCTGAAGATTATTGGATCGGAATCGGATGCGCGATATTCTTTGGCGTCTGCGGTGCGGCAATTGGTTGGATGGCCCGGCTGAAGGTCCGGCAAAAGAGCCGGCAGCGATAGGGTGAGCGGTCAGCTCACCGTTTCCGGCAATCTGACCCAGCTTGGAACGCTGGCCGTCACGTGACTGTCATCCGAGGCGATGCCCAATGTCATCGCGGCATCAAGATGCTCCAAGCGGATGAGGGCGAGGCCCCGATCGGAATCAGCGATCCGGATTTCGCCCACTTCCTTGCCATCGATCATCAAGACTGTGCCAGGCGCCAAGGTCGGGCCGACAATCTTCACTGGGAGCAAACGCTTTCTGACCAACCCACGATACTTGGTTCGGGCGGTCAGCTCCTGGCCCATATAGCAGCCCTTCTGCCAATCAACACCGTTGAGCTCGTCTACGCCGGATTCGAGCAGGATGGACTTATCGGGGATGAGGTCGTGGCTGCCTTCAGGCACGCCCAGCGAGAAGCGCAGGCGCTGAAAGTCGCCTGGAGTTGCCGCCGCGAACCCGAGATCCAACATTGCTTGTGCCGCAGTTCCGCGCGGCAGGAAGGCCCGGGCACCCAAGGCGACCAGCCGTGGATCGGCGAAGACAATGCCGCCTGCCAGAGGGCGGGCCGCGCCCGGCGTGTCGGCAAGACCCAGGCGCTGCAAGGCGCCGTCGCCGAACAGATTGACGACCACGAATGCATCGTCGAGGTCTTCAAGGGTCACCTTCGAGCGCAGCTTGAAGAGCTTCAGGCGCTTCAGCAGATCGGCGCGGCGGGCACTTTCCGCGTCGACCAGATAGCGGTCAGCGTCACCCACCAGCATCAGGTCATAGGCAAATTTCCCCTGGGGGGTCAGCAAAGCGGCATAGATCGCGCTGGTTTCACTAATTCGCCGCGTGTCATTGCTGATCAAGCCCTGCAGGAAATCCGCGCGGTCTTCGCCAGCGATGGCGATCACGCTGCGGGCCGGGTTGAGTTCGAAAAAAGCCTTATCTATCATGTGGCTATGCGTCGCTTCCTGGTTTCTGTGCTAATAGTTGGAACAGCGCGCCTAAAACGCAAGAGACATTCGCTTCAGGGGGTCGTTTGAGATGGCAGCAAAGCGTATCGGCCTGCTCACGAGCGGTGGTGATTGTGCGGGCCTCAATGCCGTGATTCGAGCGGTCTACGCACATGCCAGCGGCCATTTTGGCTGGGACGTGATCGGCATTCGCAATGGCACGGCGGGTTTGATGGCGCGCCCAGTCGAAGCAGAGACGCTCGACGATCATGTCCTGGGCTCCGACATGCTGCGCCAGGGTGGCACGATCCTGGGAACCACCAACAAGGGCAACCCGTTCGCCTTTCCGCAGGACGATGGCAGCGTCGTCGACCGATCGGGCGAGGTGATCGACGGTTTCCGGCAGTTGAAGCTCGATGCGCTCATCGGCATTGGCGGCGATGGATCGATCGAGATCCTGCGACGCCTTGCCATCCAGGGCGGTATCGATCTGGTGGCCATCCCCAAGACGATCGACAATGACCTGGGCGCCACCGAGATGTCGATCGGCTTCGAGACTGCCGTACAAACGGCGACCGCTGCCCTCGATCATCTGCAGCCCACGGCTGCCAGCCACAGCCGCGTCATGGTGCTTGAAGTCATGGGGCGGGACGCGGGCCATATTGCGCTATCGGCCGGTATCGCCGGCGGCGCCGACATCATCCTGATCCCGGAGATTCCCTATAACTTTGCGTCCGTCGAAGCAAAGCTCGCCGCCCTGCGGAAACGTGGCCGCAACTTCGCTCTGGTTGTCGTCGCGGAATCCGTCAAGACCGAGGATGGCCAGTCGATCACCGCCGTCCATGGTGGCGGTGCCAAGGCCACGCATACCTATGGCGGGATCGGCCATTATATTGGTGCCGAACTCGCCACACGCAGCGGCGCAGAAACCCGCGTGACGGTCCTCGGCCACGTCCAGCGTGGTGGCACGCCGGAACCCAAGGACCGAATTCTTGGTTCGGCCTTTGGCGTTCATGCGGTCGACCTCATTGCCGCCGGCAAGTCGGACCGAATGGTTGCCTGGAATCAGAGACAGGTGATCGATGTGCCGATCCTGTCGGCCATTCAGGGGGCGGCGACGGTCGATCCCGCTGGAACTCTGGTGAAGACAGCACGGGGAGTGGGGATCAGCTTTGGCGATTAGATTGAATGCCGACGATTTCTGGGAGTTCAGCCTGGCGCTCTACTGTCGTGAAGCGGTGGCTGCGGCTTGCTTGTCCTTGCAGGATCGACGCGGTGCCGATGTCAATCTCATCCTTGCCGTCTGTTGGCTGGCGCGCAGCGGCTATCTGGCCAGTGAAGGCGCGCTGAACGCCGCATGCTTGGCAACCGAGTCCTGGTCGGAGGGCGTGCTGAAACCGCTCCGCTCGATACGACGGCGCCTGGGTGCAGAGTTTGAGGAGGTAGCGGCGGCCGACCGGCAATCACTGAAGCACGGCTTGCTGGCCGTTGAGCTGGAGGCTGAGCGCGTGTCCCAACAGAAGATCGTCAGCGCACTGGCGGCGCATGTCGGCGCGCGCAGCAGCGAACCCGCCCGCGGTATCGCGGCGAGGGGCCTGGATAGCTATCTAACGCTATTGACCAATGCACCGGATGCGCGGGATCGGACCGATCTTGACGCGATCCTGGCTACGCTTTGAACGGCGTCCCTATTCGGCAGCTCTGACTGTTTGAGGCTGGCTTGTCGATGCCGGCTGCGGAGCGTTTGACTGGGGCAGCTCCGCGACACGAACACTCACCAATCGCTCCGCCGGCAGCCAGATGCTGACTGTCGTGCCGACGCCGATCGTGCTTTGGATTTCCAGGCGACCACCATGCAGTTCGGCCAGCAGGCGGCTTACCGGCAGGCCGATGCCTGTGTTCGTCTGCCCGACATCATTCTTTACCGCCTTAAGCCGCTTCAGATGGTCCTGGTTTTCGAGGAGGTTGAACGGCGAGGTGACGCGCTCGAAATCGTCGGCGGCAATACCGATTCCGGTATCGCTGACGTTGAGAAAAAGGCCGCCATCGGCCGCCCGTTCGGAGGTCAAGGTGACGCGCCCTTCGGCAGGAGTAAATTTGACCGCATTGTCGAGAAGATTTTGAAGCGCCTGGCGCAATTTGTCACGGTCGGCCAGCAGGGCAGGCACATCGGCGATGGCCGCTGCATGCAGCCGAATCCGATCGCGCGCAGCGGCCGGCGCGACATCTTGCAGGATTTCGGCAAATAGATCGTCGAGATCGACGCGCTCTTCCTTCAATTCGACCGAACCAGATTCAAGTTGTGACAGGTCAAATACCTGCGCGACGAAGTCCAGCAGGTGTTTGCCGCGGTCATGGATATGGCTGATGTATTCGGCATATTGCGGATTGCCCATCGGCCCGAGTATCTCGAGTTTCATCATTTCGGAATAGCCCAGGACGGCATTCAGCGGCGTTCGCAACTCATGGCTCATATTGCCGAGAAAACGGGTCTTGGCGAGGTTTGCACGTTCGGCGCGTTCCTTGGCAATCGACAGATGCTCGATCAGATGCTGATTGCCCAGGACCAGCGCGACATTTTCCTTGAAGCCGTCGTTCAAATGCCGCGCCATTGACCAAAGCAAGAGGCCCCAGAATATGACGAAGGCGGCGATGATCCAGCTGGGCTCGCCGTCGAACCAGATTATATGCAGTCCGAAGGGCAGCAGCGCCGGGACGGTGAAGGCGGTGAAGGCGATGAGGCTGTTGGTATAGCCGGCGATGGCAGAGGCGCTGAGTGCCGCCATCATGAAGGCTGCCACCAGTTTTGCATGCTCCGGGCTGAGGCTCGTGATCAACAGAATCGAGACACCCCAGAGCATACCAGCGACGCCAGACCCGACCGAAAACGCATAGACCCAGTTCTTGGCTTCGCCGACCGAACGCGTCTGGCGCAGGTAAAGCTTGGCCAAGGCGAAGCGCAGCATCGTCCAGCCGAAGAGGGAAAGTGCCCATCCCAGCAGGTAGGCAGTTTCGGCGCTGTCCCAGAGCGCTATGGCCAGCAGCAGCATCGCGCCGATGTTCGCAATCAGCAACGGACGCGTTCGTTTATAGAGGCTGGAAATCAGCTCGGCCTCAACCTCGTCCCGCGTAACCGGGACGGTGAGGGGGGTGCAATGGGCCTGTTGGGCCATCATGACATCGACTCTCTCGGCAACACCGACACGGTGAAATCAGCTGCCGAGAAGGCCCGTTGGCAACTCAAGCCATCGGCAGCTGCCTCCTTCTTGCCGTGGAGCCAATTAATGAATGTCTAAAGGCGATCGCTTCACCCAACGATAAACCCAAAAACTATCACCTAAGTGATACTTTGCCGAGATTAAGCCGGCAGAAGCGATAGCGCGGGTTGGCCGAGTTTCATCCCCGAATTTTCCTCGATCCCTTGCCGGACTTTGGCCTCGACCCGAATGCGGATCTTCGCTTCGATCTCTGCCCGAGTTTCAGCATCGAGCGACCGCAAAGCGTCCTCACTCAAGCCCATTTCCGCGAGCACCATGGCGCGCATCTTCTCGGCCGGTGTCTTGCGCGCAAAATCCAGGAACTGATCGGCGACACTCGTGCTCTGGCCGGCGTCGCTGACAATGAGTGCCGATTTTGCCGCCGCTGGATTCGCCGCCTCTACTTCAATCAGAATTGCCGGAATGACCGCATTGCCGCGTTGACCGCTGACCAGGGTGGTGTCGCTGGGCACCGTGACCCCCGCGAGCGCCGTCGCGAAGTCGCTGGCTTCCCCTGATTCCAGGGCCTTTTGCTGGGCATCTTTTTCCTTGGAAAGGTCGAAAGTTGCAGCGCTGCTGAGAGCGTTGAGCATGGTGATCGACATAATGACGGCCTTTTCTGCCCAGTGTCGTGTTTCGTCAGCCCAAAGAAGCAAGACCTGTGCCGGAAATGGCCTCTGTTAACGATTTTGGCTTCCGTGGCGGCGATGCCGCCCGCTATGTTGCCCATCTGTAAATCAGGGGCCATCAATGGGACGTGAAGCACTACGAGCGGAAGCGACGCCACGACAGCGCTACCTGGCGCTGCTTGGCCTCTACGCCAGCATCTTCGCCTTCAGCATTTCCTTCGGCGGCCTGGTGCCGTGGATGGCGTTGGACATGGAAGCCCGCGGCATCAACGCGTCGCTGATCGGACTTGTGGCTGCCGCCCATCCGCTCGGCGTCATGCTGATGGCACCCTTTACACAGCGCATCGTGCAGCGCTTCGGTAGCGGCAATGCCATGATCTGGTGCACCGTCGTGGCGATTGCGACGCTGCTGCCACTGGGAATCTGGGATTCTGTCTATGCCTGGCTGGCGCTGCGGTTCATCAGTGGCCTCTCCGGCAGCGTGCCATGGGTTGTGACCGAGACGTGGATCAATGTCGCTGCTACCGATCGCAACCGTGGCCGTGCCGTGGCTCTCTATGCCGCGATCATGGCGGCAGGCTTTGCGGCCGGACCGCTGACATTGCAATGGGCCGAGGCGCTTTCTGTCTCGCCCTTGCCCTGGTTCATCGCGCTGCAACTGCTGTCGCTGACCATCATTATTCCGTTGCGGCGCATGGCACCCGTGCTGGAACACAAGGCCGGCGCCGGGGTCATAGGCGTTTTTCTGGCCCTGCCGGCACTGTTATCCGCCGCCTTCGTCTCCGGCGCGCTCGATTCGACGTTTTTCAGCTTTCTCGCGATCTGGGGACAGCGTGTTGGCCTGCCCGAGGCCTTCGCCCTGACGCTGCTCAGCATCTTCATTGCCGGCAATGTTCTCCTGCAGTTTCCGATCGGTTGGCTCGCCGATCGGTGGGGACCGCGGCCGGTGCTCCTTGCCTGCGGAGCGGCCTGCATCGCCGCGCCGCTGCTGGTGCTGGCCGGCTTGCCGGCGGCGCCAGCACTCCTCGGTATGGTCGCGTTCCTGTGGGGCGGCTGCGTCTGGGGCACCTATTCGGTGGCACTGGTCGCGATGGGGCGGCGGTTCTCCGGTGGTGAACTGGTGGTGATCAATGCTGCCTTCGTGATGGTCTATACCGGGGCCAACATTATTGCACCGCCAGTCGCCGGATATGCGATGGAGAATGTCTGGGACCCACATGCGCTGATGGTTGTGGCATTGCTGGTAGCCGCGGGCTTCACCCTGCTGGTCGCACTGCGGCGCAAGGAATTCTAGCGGCGGCGCTTCGCATCCTTGTCCCAGCGCGCGACATGGTCGAGATGGAGGCCGAAGAGGTCGAGCACGCGCCCGAGGCTCTGATCCACCATCTCCTCGATCGATTGCGGCTGCACATACATGGCCGGCACCGGCGGCGCGATGATGCCGCCCATTTCCGTCACCGCAGCCATGTTGCGGATATGGCCAAGATGAAGCGGTGTCTCGCGCAGCATCAGCACCAGGCGGCGGCGTTCCTTGAGCACGACGTCGGCCGCGCGTGCGATCAGGGTTGGTGTGACACCACTGGCGATCTCGGCCATGGATTTCGCCGAACACGGCGCCACGATCATCCCCAGGGTCAGGAATGAGCCGGACGAGATCGGTGCGGCAAGGTCGTCATTGCTATGACAATAATCCGCCAACGCCTTGACGTCCGCGACCTTGCGCTTGGTCTCGTAGGTCAGGGTCAGTTCCGCGGTGCGGGACATGACGAGATGTGTCTCGATCATCGACCCTTTGAGGAGTTCAAGGAGTCTGATCCCATAGATCACGCCCGAGGCGCCCGAAATGCCGACGATAAGCCGCGAAGGTGGGTGCTGGGTGGTCGAGGCCGCTGGTTTCCTAGTCATGCAGGATCTTTTCGCAAGGGGCTGTGATTGGGTCAGCCTATCTTAATCATCTGGCGATTTTGCCGTGACATCTTGAAGCCTGCACCCCTCTCTCTCATTTACTTGAGGAGGAGATTGGCGCTAGCATTCCAGGTGACAGGGAACCAGCAAAGCGAGATAGCAAGCAACGCATTTTTCAGGACTGTAACCAGAAGGGAGAAAGGGTATGGCAATGACTGCGCATTTGGATTCGCTTAACTCAAAGCACGCCGATTTGGACGCCAAGATCGCTGATGAAGAGCGGCGTCCGCACCCCGATGAAGCCACAATCCACGCGCTGAAGAAGCTGAAACTCCGTATCAAAGACGAACTCGCCAACCTGGAGCGGGTGCACTAGGGCTCCTTTTCCGGCCTTTCAACCCAATAGACCGCCGTCGACGGCCAGACCGGCCGCCCGGCGGTTTTTTGTTTCGCCCTTGACCTGCCTCCAACCCGGTGGGTAAGGTTGCTGCATGAGCAACCTGACCCAAATTCTGGCGCTATCGCTTCGACTTATCGCCCCGGCGTGCTGAATCGCGCCGGCCGCGTGGCCGTTCGGCCCACCCCCGCCAGAATAGTTACCGAGTGATCAGGTATTGCCGATGACCCACAGAATCATCATAAGCAACAGTGTGTTAGGGTATTTGAGCCAGCGCGTGGACCAGTCCTCGCTTAGCGGCCGCCGTCGGAGCTGATAGCGACATCCCGTTTCGGGATCCCGGCGGCGGCGCCAAGAGTCGCTCTTCAAACGACCCTTTATCAAATTCCTCCGAGGAAGCAGCCATGCGTATCGATCCGACCACAAAATACCGACCGTTTCAGCCGGTACCCTTGCCCGACCGACAATGGCCCGGCAAGACCATCACCAAGGCGCCGATCTGGTGCTCAGTGGACCTTCGCGACGGCAACCAGGCGCTGGTCGAACCGATGGGTCCGGAGCGCAAGCTGCGCATGTTCCGGACCCTCGTGAAGATGGGCTACAAGGAAATCGAAATCGGCTTCCCTTCCGCGAGCCAGACAGATTTTGACTTCTGCCGCGAACTCATCGAGGGCGGCCATATCCCCGCCGATGTCACCATCCAGGTGCTGACCCAGGCGCGCGATCATCTGATCAGCCGGACCTATGAGGCATTGGTCGGCGCGCGTCGGGCAATCGTCCATGTCTACAACTCGACCTCGACCCTGCAGCGCCGCGTCGTCTTCAACCAGGACATGAATGGCATCAAGGAAATCGCCGTCCATGGTGCGACCTTGGTGCGCGACATCGCGGCTCAGCAAAAGGGCAATACCGAGTTCATTTTCCAGTACAGCCCGGAGAGCTTCACCGGCACGGAGATCGATTACGCTATCGAGGTGTGCGAGGCAGTGATGGATGTCTGGCAGCCGACCAAGGCGAAACCCTGCATCATCAACCTGCCGGCGACGGTCGAGATGTCGACGCCGAACATCTATGCCGACCAGATCGAGTACTTTTGCCGCAAGATGAAGAACCGGGAAGCAGCGATCATCTCATTGCACCCGCACAATGACCGCGGCACGGGTGTCGCGGCGGCCGAGCTCGGCGTACTGGCCGGCGCCGACCGCATCGAAGGCACCTTGTTCGGCAACGGCGAACGCACCGGCAATGTCGATCTCGTCACCTTGGGTCTCAATCTCTTCACCCAGGGTGTCGATCCCGAAATCGATTTCGGCGACATCAACGAGCTCGTGCAGACGGCGGAATATTGCAACCAGTTGCCGGTTCATCCGCGCCACCCTTATGCCGGCGATCTCGTCTTCACGGCCTTTTCCGGCTCGCACCAGAATGCGATCAAGAAGGGCTTCGCAGCGATGAAGCAGTCGAACAGCGGCGAATGGGAAGTTCCCTATCTGCCGATCGATCCGGCCGATGTCGGTCGCTCCTACGAGGCGGTCATCCGCATCAACAGCCAATCAGGCAAGGGCGGCGTCGCCTATGTGCTTGAGACCGATTACGGCCTCACCTTGCCGCGGCGGCTCCAGGTCGAGTTCAGCCAGGTGGTGCAGGACGTGGCTGACAAGACAGGCAAGGAGATCACCGCCAGCCAGATCTGGCAGTCTTTCAACGACGAGTATCTGTCGCTGGAGACGCCTTACGCCTTTCTCAGCCACCAGACATTGGCCGATAGTCACGCAAGCGAGCTGCGCAATCTCACGGCAGGTATTCGCGACAAGGGCAAGGACATCAGCATCAGCGGCCGCGGCAACGGTCCGATCGATGCCTTTATGGACGCCTTGAAGAAACACTCTGGAATCGACCTCAAGGTGGTGGACTACCGCGAGCACTCGGTCGGCAAGGGCAATGATGCCAATGCGGTGGCCTATGTCGAAATGTCGCTGCCTGACGGCCGCACGGTGTTCGGTGTCGGCAAGGATTCCAATATCGTCACGGCGTCGCTGAAAGCGATTATCAGCGCCACCAATCGGGTTGCTGCCGGCAAAGTGGCCGAAGCAGCGAAGTAGACCGGCCCCATTGCCCGTCAGGAGGAGCCGCTTCCCGAACCGGGGAGCGGCTCTTTTTTGCACTGCGACCTAAGTAGGATCACGCTAAGACCTTGTCTGTGCCATGGTTATGGCGATACTGCGCTCTGAACCAGGCCAAAAGAACGAGCCGCCAAGCGGCTGTCGGAATGTGGGAAGGATTTGCGGACATGTCGGGGAAGTTTGATGCCATTTATCGCCAATCAATCGAGCATCCGGAGATTTTCTGGGCGCATGCCGCGGCGGAGTTGCATTGGTTCAAGACCTGGGATGACGTGATCGACGGCAGCAATCCGCCGGCAGCGCGCTGGTTCTCCGGGGCCGAGTTCAATACCGCCTATAACTGCCTTGATCGGCATGTGGCGGCTGGCCATGGCGAACAGAATGCCATCATTTATGACAGCCCGGTCACCGGCACAGTCAGGCATATCTCTTATCGGGAACTGACGGACCTTGTCGCGCGCTTTGCCGGCGGCCTGGCCAAGCTCGGCATTGCCAAGGGTGACCGCGTCATCATCTACATGCCGATGGTGCCGGAAGCGCTGGTGGCCATGCTGGCCTGTGCAAGGCTGGGTGCCATCCACTCCGTGGTCTTCGGTGGCTTTGCCGCCAAGGAGCTGGCGACACGCATCGACGACTGCCAGCCCAAGTTGATCGTGGGGGCATCCTGTGGCATCGAAACCAATCGCGTTGTCGCCTACAAGCCGATGATCGACGAGGCCATTGCGCTCGCCAAGCACAAGCCGGCGCACTGCGTCATCCTGCAACGCGACCGCGCGCTTGCCAGCCTCGTGCCCGGGCGCGACCTAGATTGGCAGGACGTGGTGGCCGGCGCACAGCCGCATGATTGTGTACCGGTCGCAGCGACCGATCCGCTCTATATCCTGTACACTTCCGGCACGACGGGCGCCCCCAAGGGCGTCGTGCGCGACAATGGCGGCCATGCGGTGGCGCTCAACTGGTCGATGCGCAATATCTACAATATGGAGCGGGGCGAGGTATTCTGGGCGGCCTCGGACGTGGGTTGGGTGGTGGGCCACTCCTACATCGTCTATGCGCCACTGCTCTACGGGTGCACCACTGTGCTATACGAGGGCAAGCCGGTCGGCACGCCCGATGCGGGCGCTTTCTGGCGCGTCATTGCCGATCACAAGGTCTCGACCCTCTTCACAGCGCCGACGGCCTTCCGCGCCATCAAGCGCGACGATCCCGATGGAAAGCTGATTGGAAAGTACGACATCAGTTCGCTGCGTGCGTTGTTTCTGGCTGGCGAACGTTCCGACCCGGCCACTCTGGAATGGGCCGAAGAAAAGCTCCATGTGCCGGTGATCGACCATTGGTGGCAGACGGAAACGGGTTGGGCGATCGCGGCAAATTGCGTGGGGATTGAATTGCTGCCCATCAAGCACGGCTCGCCGACCCGGGCGGCGCCGGGCTGGGATGTCCGTGTGCTTGGCGATGACGGGCACCCGGCGAAGCCCGGTGAGATCGGCAATATCGTCTGCAAGCTGCCGCTGCCACCGTCGGCCTTTCCGACCTTGTGGAATGCCCCCGAGCGCTACAGGAAGAGCTATTTCGATCACTTCCCGGGTTTCTACGAGACGTCGGATGCGGGTTATATCGATGACGATGGCTATGTCTACATCATGGCCCGCACCGATGACATCATCAACGTCGCGGGGCACCGACTCTCCACCGGTGGCATGGAGGAGGTGCTGGCCAGTCATCCGGACGTTGCCGAATGCGCGGTGATCGGTGTCCATGACGAGGTCAAAGGTCAGTTGCCGCTGGGATTCCTGGTGTTGAAGTCAGGTATCAGCAAGCCCCATGACATGGTGGTTGCCGAGGCCGTCAAGCTGGTGCGTGACAAGATTGGCCCGGTTGCGGCCTTCAAGACGGCGACTGTCGTCGACCGGCTCCCGAAGACTCGTTCTGGCAAGATCCTGCGCGGCACCATGCAGAAGATCGCCGACGGAGAAGCCTTTAATATGCCGGCGACAATTGATGATCCGGCCATTTTGGGCGAAATCGAAGGGGCATTGCAGGCGGTTGGCTACGCGCAGAAATAGGCAGCCGGCGTTTCTAAAAAAGTTTATCTGGCCCGTATTTTTCTCTTTACAGTACGCTCTTTGTTCTCGAGGATGATGCCTTAATCGTGGGGTAGCGGATAACGCGCGACCTGATGGGGGCATCATGGAACTGGGTTACCTAAGGCGCCGCGCTGTCATGCTCGGCGTGCTGCTGGCGTCTATGCCGATGCTGGCTTCCTGTGCAGGGAAGCCCATTTCTCCCGTGGCGCAAATGACCAGTGCCGCCGCCAGCGGCGAAGACTTGGCGCCCATTCAACTCGACCGCGTGATGTTCAATCTCGATCGCGGCCAGCAGATCGGTGTCTACCGCGGCGGGGGCACCTGGACCGGATGTGGGCGGGATCTTACGAGCGACCTCATTCACTGGAACAGCGGCAAAGTGATGGCGCGGGATGAGGAGTTGCTGGACATATTCTATCGCGAAATGAGCGCCGCCAATTATGACGTGGTGGGTGATCCGGACGTCCTGTTTGGAAACTACGGTGATGCGCAGAGGGATGCGGAATTTCTGGTCGGCGGACGCATCGATACCATCAGTATGGATATCTGCGATGAGGTATCCGCATGGTACGGTAAGCCGCTTGGCAAGCAAAGCGGGACCGCAGCCCTGACAGTGACCTGGCAGGTTTTTTCCACGCTGGATGAAAGTGTGGTTCTCGAGACGCAGACGAGCGGCTCTGCTGTCCTGAAAGAGGGCGTGCCGGATGGCGAGGTGGCGCTGCTGGTTCGCGCCTTCGCCGTAGCGACACGCAATCTCGGCGCTGACCGGCGATTTCATGATGTGCTGCTGCGCGAGGGTCGTAGCCAGCATGTGGCGACGACGCTGGCACCTTTGGGCGGCTGGGGAGAGGTGCCACGGCAACCGGTTCTGGGAATTCCGGCGCTGCAACCCTTCACCGGCGGCATTGGCACCAACATGACGCGCGTCCAGGCCTCCGTCGTGACGATTACCACTGGGACATCACAAGGCTCGGGCTTCTTCGTGACGCCCACGCTGGTTCTGACCAATCACCATGTAGCGCGCAATGCTGCGCGGCTAAAACTCACGCTGATCACCGGCAACGAGGTTTTTGCGACTACCTTGCGCAGTGATGCCAAGCGCGATGTGGCTTTGCTGCAAGTTGAGAGCGGAACATTCACGCCGTTGCCCCTGCGACTCAATCAGGTTGCCCTCACCGAGGAGGTCTTTGCCGTCGGATCGCCAATGTATGAAAGCCTGGCTGGCACCGTGACGCGCGGTATCGTCAGCCAATTCCAGCAGGATGAGTATGGGTTGCCGTTGATCCAGGCCGATGTCACGATCCAGCCAGGGAGCAGCGGCGGGCCGCTATTGGACGGTGAGGGCAGCGTCGTTGGGATATCGCAAGCTGGGCTTACCGATACAAACGATAATCTGGTCGGCATAAACTTCTTTGTGCCCATCGCTGATGCCTTGCGGCAACTCAATATCGTGCTGCAATGAGCCAGACACGCTGCTCAAGAATACCCTTTTCCCCCTCATTATTCGCCAAATAGGGACTATTCTTGCCGTATATTTCACACTTAATGGATCGTTAAAGCCGCGAAGCTAAATTGTCCTCGGTGCACGGCGCGAGGCAAGAGCATGCGCATACCGGTGACAGTATTTACCCGGGTTTTGGCGGTGATCATCGGAATCGCCGCGACCAGCAGTGCCTGGGCACAGGGCCGGGACCCTGCCCGTGATTTCGGCTGCGCGGAGCCCATTCGCATCGGGGTCATGGAATTCGGCGCCATGTATCACGACGGTGCGGGAGTAGACGCCGACTTGATCGGTGAACTCATGTGGCGATCCGGTTGCCTCTTCGATATTCACGAGATCAATCGGGCTGATCTCTGGCCGGCAATTGAAACCGGCGCAATTGACATGGCCACCAACTCCATCGCGACCCCAGGGCGCGAAAAATTGGCGCGCTTCGTCACATTTTTCGGCATCAAGAACATGCTCGTCATGCCCGCCGCCGAGGTTGGCACAACCTTCACCCTGGATGCCTTTGTGGCGAAGCCAGAATGGCAGATCGGCCTGGTGCGTGGCTTCCGCTATGGCAATTACTATGACTATCATTTGAAAGTTCTGCTGGGCGATGACCGCGTGGTCGAGTTTGCGACGCAGAAGGATCTATTCGACGCGTTACGAACAACGAGAGTCCAGGCCATTCTGGCGCCGTCGATTCACTACTTCTTCTATCTCACCGAAGAAGAGCGCGGCGCATTTACCCTGGTCAACGCATCGCCGGCACCGCCCACCCCAAGCGGACTTGCTCTCTCCCGCACCAAGTTCAACGCTGCCCAGGTCAACAACTGGCTGCGGCTCGTCGAGGGGATGCGTCTTGATCGCACGTTGCATCGATTTACGGAACGTCACCTTCTCAAGGTCGCTGCGGCTACCATGATCGAATACTGAAAGCCGAGCAAAAGGCAGGAGCATGCAATGTCCGCCACCGGACAACTGAAGAAGCCACCGTTGGAAGTGCCCCTGCACCTGCTGGGCGTTATCGGCGTTACCGCGCTGTTGGTCGTCGTCGTCGCGACCTTTGCATGGCATACCTATCGTGGCACCCAGGACATCCTGCTGACAACCTCCGCCGAAACCACCCGATACATCCGGGATACGCTCAGCGAAAAGGTTCAGCGCATACTTTCACCGGCTCGCAACCAGATTACGTTGCTGGCGCATAGCGGCTTGTCGGGTGCTGATACATTGGCCCAGCGCCTTGCCGAACTTCCGCTCATTGTCGACGCGCTGAATGAGAATCCCATCACCGATGCGCTCTACGTTGGTTATCCCAATGGTGAATTCATCCTGTTTCGCCCACTGCGTAATGACGAGGTTCGCCGTGTTGTCAAAGCACCGAAGACCGCCACATTGGTGGTACAATCCATAACCCAGGATGCGGTGGGCGCCATGATCGGCGAGTATCGATACTATGATGCAGATCAGAAACTGCTCGATATGCGCTTTCAGCCGGACTATCGCTATGACCCACGAACCAGGCCCTGGTTCCAGATGGCATCAAAGCAACCAGGCACCATTCTGACCGAGCCCTATGTTTTCTTCACGACGAAACTGGTTGGAGCCACCTTGGCCAGCAGGTCAGCAGATGGCGCCGTCATCGTGGCGCTTGATCTCACGCTGGAATCGATCGCAGCCGAACTGAAGAGTATTCGCATCACGCCCTCTACCGAATTGGCACTCGTTGGGCGAAGTGGTCAGGTCGTTGCCTATCGTGACAGTGCCAAGATGACGGCTGCTCAAAGCGATGGCTCGCTGCGTCTCGTCACTATCGATGAGCTGAGATTGCCAGCATTGGTTGCTGCCTCCAACCTGCTGACCGGCCCGAAAAGTCGCGACCAGGTAAAGTTGGACGGTCGCAAGTGGCAAATCTCGACCGCGAAGATTGAAATTCAAGGCAATAACTCCATCAACATGCTGATTGCGATTCCTGAGGACGAACTTTTCGCGGGTGCGCGGAGTATCGTTGGAAGCCAGCTGCTGATCGCGCTTGTCATTCTCCTCGCCGCGATTCTGGTGGGCTGGCTTGGGACCAGGTTACTGGTGAAGCCCATCAATCGGCTGGCACGGGAGACCAAGGCGATTGCCACCTTTGACTTCGAAAAGGACGTCAAGGTGAAGACCATCATTTCGGAGGTGGGTGATCTCGGTCGTTCTCTCAACCGCATGAAAGTGACGATACGGAAATTTCTCGACATCGGTCATGCGTTGTCAGCAGAGCGGGAGTTCCGGCCACTGCTGGACCGGGTGTTGCGCGAGACGATCGAGCTGGTTGAAAGCGACGGCGGCGCGATTTACCTGTGGCATGAGGATGAAGGGATGCTTCATCCCGAAATCGTTCGCTGGCACGATGATGAGATGGCTGGTCCGGACGCGCATGCGAAATCACTGCCGCTGCAGGGTGCCGGCTTATTGGGCGAGATCGGGGAGGCCTTGACCGAAGGTCGGATCGCCCTGATTGAAAGGCGGCTTGAGCCTGACGAACTTGAGGCGCTTGGCCTCAATGAACTGGTCGAACGTGAGCAGGCCGTCCGCATGGCGCTCATCATCGTTCCGCTGTTCAATCGCAAGCAGCAGGTGCTGGGTGCCCTCTTGCTGACCAAGGCCATTGGTGTCGGACAGGGATCCTGGACAGTCAGCAATCGATTGATTGAGCTTATTCGGGCCGTCAGTGGCAGTGCCGGGGTCGCCATCGAAAACAAGCAGTTGCTTCAATCGCAGAAGGATTTGATGGATGCGCTGATCAAGCTGATCGCGGGTGCCATTGATGCCAAGTCGACCTATACCGGCGGCCACTGTGCGCGTGTGCCGGCCCTGACTCGGATGCTGGCCGAGGCGGCCTGCGCCCGCACAAATGGACCGTTCGCCGACTTCAATCTGTCTGCTGAGGAGTGGGAGGCGGTCGAGATAGGTTCCTGGCTCCACGATTGCGGCAAGGTGACGACACCGGAATACGTGGTCGACAAGGCGACCAAGCTGGAGACCCTCTATGACCGCATCCATGAAATTCGGATGCGGTTCGAGGTCCTCAAGCGCGATGCAGAAATTGTCTATTGGCAGGGTCGTCTCAACGGGCAGGATGAACCAACTCTTCGCGCGGCGCTCAATGCGTCCCTTCGGCAATTGGATGAGGATTTCGCCTTCGTCGCTGCATGCAATGAGGGCGGAGAATTCATGGAGCCAACAAAGGTCGCGCGGATCCAGGAAATTGCCCGGCGCACCTGGCGACGGACCTTAAGTAACCGCGCCGGTATCTCCTATGAGGAAAGGAAGCGTATGGATCGGACGCCGGAGCCAGCGCTTCCTGTCGACGAGCCGCTGCTTGCTGACCGGGACGACCACATTACGCCATACGAAGCAAAGGATGTGATCAAGCAGGACAATCCATGGGGCTTCAAACTCGATATGCCGCGCCACAAGATGAACCGGGGCGAGATCTACAATTTGTGCATCGGCCGCGGAACACTGACTGAAGAGGAACGCTACCAGATCAACGACCACATCTCGCAGACGATCATCATGCTGCAGAGCTTGCCCTTCCCGAAACACCTTCGGGCCGTGCCGGAGATTGCCGGTGGACACCATGAGAGGATGAATGGGATGGGATACCCCAAGCGGCTGAAGCAGGGTGAGATGTCGCCGGTCGCGCGCATGATGGCGATCGCCGACGTGTTCGAGGCACTGACCGCCGCTGACCGACCCTATAAAAAGGCGAAGAAGCTCAGCGAGGCGATCAAGATCATGGGGAGCATGAAGAAGGAACATCATCTCGACCCAGACCTGCTCGATATCTTCATCGAAGAAGGCGTCTGGAAGCGCTATGCGGAGCAATTCCTCGACCCGGAGCAGATCGATCAACCGGATCTCGAAGCTGTGCTGCGAACCAAACCGGCCGCCTAAGGCAATCCCGCTTCCGAAGAAAAACCGCCGGACAGCTGATGCTGCCTGGCGGTTCCCTGTTCATTCAGTCAAGCCAACGCTTGACTGGATCGAGCTATGTCAGCGCGCGGGGCGGCTGCTGCCCGGACCACGATGGACACCTGGCTTGCCGCGTTCACCCTGTTCGGCACGGGCGCGATAGTCGATGCGGCGATGTTCACCATCGGGGCGCACCGGTTCGCGGCGCGGCTCAGCAGCACGGACCGGTGCTTCGCTGCGACGAACTTCGTTGCGCTGACCGCCGGCCTGGCGGCGTTCGGCTTCAAAGCGGCTTTCACCACCTTCATCACGACGCGGCCGGTCGT
Organism: Rhodospirillaceae bacterium; assembly: GCA_016712715.1. Taxonomy (NCBI): domain Bacteria; kingdom Pseudomonadati; phylum Pseudomonadota; class Alphaproteobacteria; order Rhodospirillales; family Rhodospirillaceae; species Rhodospirillaceae bacterium. The sequence continues at coordinate 1,518,332 of JADJQM010000001.1, read as the reverse complement.
CACGGCGCGCCGGGCGTGCATCGCGCGCCTCCGGCTGCCGGTTGTGACTGCGATCGGCGCGAGCTTCGCCACGCGGTTGCGCGGCACGCTCGGTGCGCGGCTGGCGGGCTTCCTGTTCGCGGAAATCGCCACCACGGAAGTCGGCATTCTTGGCCGGGGCACGGTCGCCACGCGGGGCATGGCTACGTTCGCCACGGCCTTGGCCACCACGATTGCGGTCACCGCCGCTATGTCCGCCACCATTGCCACCGCCACGACGCGGCCCGCGGCCCGGATTACGTTCCTGGGTGCGCTCCTGGTCCTGACGGATGCTCTGGGCACGATGCAGCGTGATCTGCTCGCCACTGGCCGCCTCACCACCGCTGGACTTCGCCAGGGGATGATCGTCGACCACGGGGATCTTCATGCGCACGACCTTTTCGATGTCGCGCAGCAGGCTGCGCTCTTCGCCGTCGCACAGGCTGATCGCAATGCCGGTGGCGCCGGCACGGGCGGTACGGCCGATACGGTGCACATAGCTCTCCGGCTCGAGCGGCAAGTCATAATTGACAACGTGGCTGATGCCGTCGACGTCGATACCGCGAGCAGCGATGTCGGTCGCGACCAGCACCTTGACACTGCCATTGCGGAAGGAGCCCAGGGCGGTCTGGCGGGCGCTCTGGCCCTTGTTGCCATGGATTGCGGCGCTGCGGATGCCGTCACGCTCCAACTGCTCGGAAACGCGGTCAGCGCCACGCTTGGTGCGCGTGAAGACGATCGAGCGAGTGACGCCCGGACCGTTCAGCAGTTCAGCGAGCAGGCGGCGCTTGTTTGTCTTTGACACCATGTAGACGATCTGGTCGATACGCTCGGCGGTGGTCGATTGCGGGACCACTTCAACGCGCTTCGGCTTGGTGAGGAGGCTGTTGGCGAGGTCAGCGATTTCGTTCGGCATGGTGGCCGAGAACAGCAGAGTCTGGCGGCGTACCGGCAGCGTGGCCACGATCTTGCGAATGTCGCGGATGAAGCCCATGTCGAGCATGCGATCGGCTTCGTCGAGCACGAAGAATTCGACCGATGAGAGCGATACATGGCCCTGGTTCATGAGATCGAGCAGGCGGCCCGGTGTGGCGACCACGAAGTCGATGCCGCGGCGCATGGTGTTGATCTGCGGGACCGAGCCGACGCCGCCGAAAATCACGGTCGAGCGCAACGGAAGGTGCCGCCCATAGGTCTTGATGCTGTCATTGATTTGGACCGCGAGCTCGCGCGTCGGCGTCAGGATCAGGGCGCGCGCCGATTTGGGCTGCGGCTGCTTGCGGTTGGCCATCATCCGCTGGAGCATGGGGAGGACGAAGGCGGCCGTCTTGCCGGTGCCGGTCTGGGCGAGACCCAAAAGGTCATGACCTTCGAGCAGAGCGGGGATCGACTGGGCCTGGATGGGGGTGGGTTTCGTGTAACCGGATTCCGTCACGGCCTGCATCAACGGCTCAACCAGGTTGAGCGAGGCAAAATCCGCCAGAACATTGGTGACGGGGGTGGTTTGGGTATGCGTATTCAATGCCGTAATTCCTTTTGGCAGTTTATTGTCATGCCGCAAGGGAGTTACGCGTGCGCCGATCGGCGCGCGGGCAAATAGCCAGCGGGCGAACCCAAGGCGCGCCTGCTCAGGAATCTATGACGTGGGATATGTATCTCGGGATGGACGCCGAAAAAGTGGCCATAAGGAAGCGGCCAAACCAGGGCGTAAGCGCGCAATCCACGAGAAATGCCCGCGAGATATGAAGCCCTGGGGCCTATATGTCAAGGCAATTGACATTTACCCTCGCCATGCCCGACCTGTGCCGCCCGCATGGCTAACGAAAATACGTCGCTTTCGCAGACGCTTAGTCAGTCTGGTTTGATTTTGTAGAGAGTCGCGGACCACTTCAGGAAGGAAAGGAAATCGGCATAACCGATCTGATACTGGCCAGAATTGTCCCGAATCCTCCCGCCAAATTCCAGATAGGGATTCTGGGTTGGCTGGTAGATCTTGGGATCATTGATGATGAGCTGCAAGTTGTCCGGACCACCGTCGAAGCCCACGATCAGCACAGCCCGCTTCTCTACCTTGCTCTCGCCTTCATTCGGGGCGGGCTCGATCTGCACCAGGATCGGCCGCTCGAATTTGATCTCCTGAACAATGTCGGCGGGCGGGATCGTCTTGGCCTCTTTCCACCGCATCGCGATCGGCACCTCGCCAAAGGATTCATGAGCGTACTGGGAATAGCCTTTGACAACACGGCTGACCGCAGAAAACTCGCTTTCCTCGGGTGACTTGTAGCAGTTCTGCGTTCCGGTCAGGTAGAAGGCGAGGCTGCATTGCATCTCGCCGGGACCGGTATTGGGCACGTCGTAATAGACCATCAGCATTTCGGCGACACCGGCCCAGGCTTGGCCAGGGGCCAGTTCAGGGGCGGGTTCGATATCCAGAATGGTCTCGGCGCGCGCTGACTGGGCAAAGGCGAAAAGGGCGGTTGCCATACCTGCCAACAGGACCAGATGGCATTTCCGTCCAAAAGTTCGTTTCTGCAGGCGTGCCATTTCAGGGTATCTCCAGTAACTGCATCTAGAAGACCATTCTTGCTGGGTTGTTGCCCGAGAGCAAGCGGGCGCCGGCCCCCTAAGTTCCCAGCGAAGCTGGCTTCAAACAGCCCGGGTGTTGCCAAAGTTCCAGGGATCCCGGCTATCGGGCGGATTGGGCTGGTCTGTTGACAAGTTCGCTGCGTCTGGCGCATGCATGGGCGCTTTTCATTTGGAGTTGTCCCGTCATGAAACTCGACAAGATTTTGAAGGCCCTCGGGCTCGATGCCAAGTCCCTGAAAAAGGGCGATCTCATCGTCCGCTCACCGATCACCGGTGGCGAAGTTGCGCGCCTCGTTTGTGACGATGCCAAGGGTGCCACCAAGAAAATCGCCCGCGCCCAATCCGCCTATCTTGCCTGGCGCCAGGTGCCGGCGCCCAAGCGCGGCGAACTCGTGCGCCTGCTGGGTGAAGAGTTGCGCGCTAACAAGGCAGCCCTGGGTCAACTGGTCTCGGTCGAAGCCGGCAAGATCGTCACCGAGGGTTTGGGCGAAGTGCAGGAGATGATCGACATCTGCGATTTCGCGGTCGGCCTCTCGCGCCAGCTTTACGGCCTGACCATTGCCTCGGAACGTCCGGGCCATCGCATGGCAGAGACCTGGCATCCGCTCGGTGTCGTCGGTGTCATCACCGCTTTCAACTTCCCGGTCGCTGTCTGGTCCTGGAACTCGGCTCTGGCGCTCGTCGCCGGCAACTCCGTGGTGTGGAAGCCCAGTGAAAAGACGCCGCTCGTGGCCCTGGCTTGCGCGAAGATTTTTGCGAAAGCCTCGCACCGATTTGCCAAGGAAACCGGTACGGCCATTCCCGAGGGTCTGCTGGAAGTCCTCATCGGCGCACGTGAAGTTGGTGAAGTCATGGTCGACGACCCGCGCGTGGCCCTTGTCTCGGCGACGGGCTCGACCCGCATGGGTCGCGAAGTGGCGCCACGCGTGGCGGCCCGCTTCGGCCGGTCGCTGCTGGAACTGGGCGGCAACAACGCCATGATCGTCTGCCCGTCGGCCGATCTGAAGCTCGCAGAGCGTGCCATTCTCTTCAGCGCCGTCGGCACTGCCGGCCAGCGCTGCACCAGCCTGCGCCGCCTCATTGTGCACGAAGAAATCTATGCAAAGCTGCTTCCGCGCCTGAAGAAGCTTTATGGCCAGGTGCCGGTCGGCAATCCGCTGGAAGCAAAGACCCTCATCGGTCCGCTCATCGACGCGGCCGCCTATGAAGCGATGCAGGCAGCGCTCAAGCAGGCCAAGGCCGAAGGTGGCAAGGTGACCGGGGGTGAACGCGTCAGCGTCTCTGGTTGCGCCAATGGCTATTACGTTCGCCCCGCCATCGTCGAATTGCCCAAGCAGAGCGCGGTCATGACTCATGAAACCTTCGCGCCGATCCTCTATGTCGTGAAGTACCGCGATTTTGCCGATGCCATTCGGGTGCAGAATGATGTGCCGCAGGGCCTCTCCTCCTGCATCTTCACGCGCGATGTGCGCGAAGCCGAGTTGTTTACCTCGGATGTCGGTTCCGATTGCGGCATCGCCAACGTCAATATCGGCCCGTCAGGTGCTGAAATCGGCGGCGCCTTTGGTGGCGAAAAGGAAACCGGCGGGGGCCGTGAAAGCGGTTCGGATGCGTGGAAGGCCTATATGCGCCGCGCCACCAATACCATCAACTACTCTGACCACCTGCCCCTCGCCCAGGGCGTGAAGTTCGACGTCGGCTAAGTGAACCAGGACGGGGTGCGGGAAATCCGCACCCCTTCTTCTGTTTTCAGGCACGCGGGACCAGAAGCCAGATGCGTTCCAGCCATCGCTGATTGGCGGTGGCAAGGCCGATGACGCCGGCGGCACCGGCCAGGAACAGGAACAGTCCAGCCGGACCCCAGGCCTGCATCGCAAGCCCCGCGCCGATCGGCCCGATCGCGGCGCCAATACCATTCACGAACAGCAATGTCCCCGTGGTCGCCAGGGTGCAGCCATCGCCGGCACGGTCGTTGGCGAGTGCCGCTCCCAGGCCATAGATTGGCGCCATGATGGCGGTGAGCAGGCCAAACAGGGTTGCCAGCATGACAAAGCCGGCACTCGAGAAGGCAAAGAGGGCGAGACACAGCACGATCCCGAAGACGATCACGATCTTGGCCACGGCGATCCGCTCCCGCGCCTTGTCCGAGAAATGACCGATCGGAAACTGCCCGGCAATGCCGGCGATGGCCGCGACCGTCAGCATGACCGAGAGATCGTTATTGTCGAGGCCGGTCTCGACGGCATAGCTCGGCAACAGGCCATGAAGTCCGCCATTGACGATGCCGGAGCCAAAGCAGATGGCGAGCGCCACCGGTGGAACGGCCCTGAAGTGCCGCAGGGTGAGGCTGCCATGGGAGGGCACCGGCAATTCGACACGGCGTGACAGCAGCACCGGCAACGTCGTGAAGGCAATAAGTGCGCCGGCGATTATGAAGCTCGTCATTCCGCCGCTGCCTTCCGCCAGGACAGCAATGGGCGATGCACCCGCCGTCAGCCATGAGGCCGTCATGTAGACGCTGTAGAGGCGGCCTCGATTGCCGCGGCTGGCCAATACGTTCAGGAGGCTCTCGGCAATGGTGTAGATCCCGGCCATGGCGAAGCCGCAGGTGGCTGACAGCAGCAGCCAGAGCATGACATCAAACAGCACGGCATGCGCCAGCAGGCTCAATGCCGCGAGCAGAGCTAGTGCCGCGATCGTCTGGCGCGCGCCATAGTGCAGGATGAGGTGCCGGCAGATCTGCGTGCCGCCGAGATAGCCGATCGAATAGGCCGAGGCCACGAAGCCGATCATGCCCGTCGAAACGCCGCCTTCCTCCAGCCGTAGCGAAATGAGGGGGGAGACAAGCGCCAAGGCGGTTTCGAAGCCGGCGACGGCGATGAGGGCCGGCATGAAGAGGACAAGGGGTGCGCGCATGATGGGTACTCGGGTCGACAGTCGACGATAGCCTGGACAGGGGCCGGGCAGGACGAGAACCGGACGCTGCCTGGAGGCGCGTCCGTTCCGGAACGTCGTAAAGCTCAGAAGGTCGTAAGGAGCTCTAGCGTTCGATGTCGCCGCGTTCGAGCGGCCCGCTCGGCGGCAGATCCGGCAGGCAGACAAGCGCGTGCTGCCCGAGCCAAAGCCCGGTCAGGTCCCTCGCCTCATGTCGCCGCGGATAGGTCATCGAAAGCACCTCAGTGAGAAGTGTAAATTACCTTCTAGATGCCGAAAAGTAAACGATCGTAGTGGTATAGGCGCTATGCGTTGAATGAATGTTCAGGGATTTCAAGGCGCTGGATTACTCGCGAGCTGAATTCCTGATACGCGTGTTCTATTTTTGTTCTTTACGAAATAGGAATTAAATGATACAAGCAAAAGGAGAGACAGCAAACGCGGAGCCACCTTATTAGGCCAAGACCATCAGCACCGCAGCGGCAATCCGCCTGGCCGCCGCATATCGAAAACCGTGCCGAACCGAAGCCGGCGCCGAAAGCCGCTGCCAATTCGAATGTGCTGGGGGTTTGGGAGAACGGCGTCTTCCGCTTCAATTCCCCGGAGGCGAAGGAAACTTGGGATCGTGAATCCTATGAACAGGGGGTCAACACCGACACCTGGTCCTTCGGCAAAGAGATCGATGCACAGAGTGCCGGCTTAGCGCAGGCAGGACTCGCTGGCACGGCAATGCCGGGCCTCTATCGGGGGCCAGACGGCAAGTATCGCCTGATGAACCTGAAGACGATTGAATCTCAAGCCGCCCGCGATCATCGCAACCGTGATTTAAAAGGCATGAAGCTGGCGCAGCTTGAGTCTGCCACGACGATGCCAGGGGTTGATGAGTGGGTAGCGAAGTGGAAGTCAGCGCAGGCGCCGGCGAACAACAATGAGTCAGATGATTCCAACAATCGAGCGGTCCGGGCGTCGACGCATTATCAATCCGATGCGACAGGAGAGAGCGTCTTGCGATTGCGACCCTACGAAGGTCGGAGCGGGTTTCGAGAGTCGACGCAAGGTGAACGCGATACGGCGCGGAGTCTTGCCGACGCCGTCATGGGTGACTCAATTGAAGAGATACGCGCTGGATTGACCGCGGCAGAGGCGCTGCTGAATGGCGGTACCTTTACCGAAACTTATGACGATGAACGCAAGAAGGAGGAGACCGAAAGCCAAGCGATAGAAGAACGGCTCGGCCTGTTAAATCCTGCGATCCAGCTTGGTGTGGGTCTAATTCCTGTCGTAGGCGACGTTTCGGGAGCTTTCGCAGATATCAAAGACTGGAGAGCGAACGGAGAAGAATGGGGTTTGGACGACTATGGCATGGCCCTCGCAGGTGCCGCGACGCTCACGCCGGGCCGTAAGGGACTTAAGAGCGGCAAAGAACTGATCGACGGTTTGGTTGATAAGGCCAGACCATCGCTGAAAGGCGAAAGTGACGAAGCTCTTCAGTCCGCTGACAATGCTCGGAAGAGTGACATCGACGAAGAGGCCGCCGACGGCGCGATTAAAAATCCGGAGCAGGCGACATTCGATCCGAGATCCTTCTTTCCGAAAGACGAGAATGATATTTTGACAAAGAAGCAGGCGCTAGACTTGCCCGGTGAGAAGGTCGGCCTTTGCTGGGTCGCGGAGCCAGAAACACATATCCCTCACGCGGCTGCGTACGAACGAGAGGGGAATGGCTATGTCTGGTCTGAAAAGCACAACATGCCGGCAAAACCATCGCTTCGCTGGGACAATCCTGACGGTGATGACTTGGTGAGATTTGATAATATAGATCCAACTCCTCAGACAACTTACTTGATTGTTTTGGTCGATTCCAAAGCAGACGTTCCTCCATCATTTTGGGGTGCGGAGATTACCGCGGCTGCTGATGTTCGGCGACAGGTCAATGCTGTTCGGCAGAATAACAAAGTGATTGATGGTCCGAAGTTCAAAATCAGGTATGAGCTACCGGACGAAAGTCGTGCTCAGGACATGACCGCGCTCATTAATCGCTTGGGATATGGAGATGAGGTCATTGTGCAGGTAAGGGAAGCATCGCAGCAGGCACAAGATATGTTCAAAAAACTGAGGAAAAAGAAATGAAAAAGTATCGCGTGGATCTATGGATCTATCAGCGTCCGGACCCGAACGAGTCCATCGACGAACTTTATGCCGAACTAGCTCGACGAATGATCGCTTTGAACTCGCCACTATCTTGGAAGGGGGCGTTGGTACCGCCGGCACCCGTTCGAGATAAAGGAGATCTAGCCGCGTGCTACAGCGTAAAATACACCGATACTGCTCTCAAACATTATGGTGCTTATCGTATCAGAGACGCGCGTTACATCTACGATGAGAAGACTTCCGACGACACATTCGCTTTTGACACAAAAAAATTGAGCGCAAACGAGTATCAAAACATGTTGCACTACCGGTTCCCGGAGGTGATGGATGCCGTGCGCGGGTACCGTGCCGCAGCATATCTGGATTATCACTCTTCGAAATACTCTCAACTGCATCAGGCCCAACGGCGCAAACTCATCGAGCAGGCCAACGCCGATCCTGATGGTCGGAACAACATTTTTACGCTCAATGTCGCCCAGTTCTGGGACGCTGAACTCTGCCGGCGCGCGCTCGGCTACGGGCGTGATGAGGTGATCAAGCGTCTTACCAGCAAGGTGCCGTTGGTGAAGCCATTGATAGATGGGGTCTATGTCGTCTTCAACGACAATCCGGATCTCACATTCGAGGAGTTCTGCACCTACAACGACCGGCTGAAGCCGGTGCTTGGATTGCAGTAGACAGACGTTGGGGTAAGTGCACCGAAGGCTGCTGAATTTTCGGGCGCGCGGGGAATTGCACGAGCTACGTTCTGATTGGAGTTCGTAAGCCATGAGACGCCACAACTTCCGTTTTTACATGCACTATCGTGCTCGACATGACGTCTCTATTGAGGCGCGGCATGCGGCGTTCACTGAGAAAATGATGAAGCTGCCAGAGCCGCTAGGCTGGCAGGAAATTGATGTGCCGCCGGCTCCGGATTGTGGCGATGAGCTTGGCGCCAGTTTTGAAGTTTCCTATCCAACCGCAGACTTGGAGTTGGATGGCCGATATGTGTACCGAGGCGAGTCTTACCATTCTGATGATGAGTCCACTTACGACGACAAAGTCTGGATTACGTTTGTTCCCAAGAACTTGAAAATTAGTTATCCGGCAATGCTTCGCGAGCATCTGCCACGCGCGATGAGTGCCTTCGAAGGCTATGCTGGCCACGGGTATTTTGGCGGATACGTTGTGAAGTACGAAGACCTGCATGCAGATGAGATTCAATCGCTTCAAAACAAGCCGGGAATTGATGTCAATGGTCGAAACAACATTTTCACGCTAAACGTCGTTCAATATTGGGATGCCGAACTATGCCAACGAGCGCTTGGCTTCGGGCGTGACGAAGTGATCCGTCGTCTTAACGGCAAGGTGTCCCTCGTGAAGCCGCTGATGGATGGTGTTTACATTGTCTTCAACGACAATCCAGATCTCACCTTTGAGGAGTTCTGTGCGGTGAATGATCGGTTCAAGCCGATCCTTGGGATTGTCTAGACGATCGTCGTCGCAAACACCTCGCACCGTTGTGCCAATGCATCGCCGACCGCGCTCAGCGCCTGATCGAGTTTCGTTTGATCGGGTGCTGCACCCAGGCAGAGGCGCACGGCTTCCGGCGGTGTGTCGGTGACGGCAAAGGCGTCGCTTGGCGCTACGGCAACTCCCTGCCGCTGCAGATGCGCGACGAAGGTGGCGCGGGGCCATGCGGGCGGCAGCTTCAGCCAGATATGATAGGCCTCGGGCGCCGTGCGGATGTCGGTGCGGGGGAGGCGGGCGCTGACGAGGCGCTGGCGGGCGATGGCTTCCTGGCGCAGGGCGCCGAGCAATCGGCCGGCGATTCCTTCCACGATCCAATGAGTGGCGAGTGCCAGCATCAAGGGCGGCGGCATCAGGCTGGTCGCACGCAATGCCGAGGTCAGGCGATCTGCCATGCGCGTGTCGGGCACCACCATGTAGGTGACGCGCAGGGCGGGGTTGAGCACTTTGGCGAGGCCGCCGAGATAGATCGTGATGTCGGGTGCCAGCGCTGCGATTGCCGGCGGTGCCTTGCGGACCAGCGGGCCATAGGCGTCGTCTTCGATGATTGTGAGGTTATGACGACGCGCGATGGCGATGATCTCGTGCCGGCGCTGTTCGGACATCGTCGCAGTGGTGGGGTTGTGCAATGTCGGCACACAATAGAGCAGCTTCGCACGGCCGGCCGCACAGGCGGCCTCCAGTGCCGCGGGCAGCATGCCTTCATCGTCCATCGCAATACCTTCGAGCCAGAGGCCGAGATGTTCGGCGGCGGCGCGGAGGCCCGGATAGGTGAGATCCTCAGTCAGGATGCGGTCGCCCGCCTTGGCATAGCTGGTGAGGATCGCGGTGATGGCTGCCTGCGTGCCACCGGCGATCAGCAGGCGACTAAGGGGCACGTCGGCAAGGCGGCCCTGCAGCCAGCGTGCGCCGGCCGCGCGGTCTTCGAGGGTGCCGGCGCTGTCGCGATAGGTCATCAGTGAGAGAAAGTCCGGTCGCGCTGTCACGGTGGTCACACCATCGCGCACGAGATCGGCAAGGTCGATGTCGGCCGGCTGCGGCGGCAGGTTCATGCTCATATCGACCGGTGAGCGATCGGCAGTTTCCCGCAATGGCGCGCGCACGAAGGTGCCGCGGCCGATGGTGGCGTCGATGAGGCCACGCCGCCGCGCTTCGGCATAGCCGCGGCTGACCGTGGTGAAGTCGATGCCGAGCTGGCTCGCCAGCGCGCGCTGGGTCGGTAGCTGCTGGCCGGGCACGATGCGGCCCGATTGCAGATCGGCCGCAAGGCGATCAGCGATGGCGAGGTAAAGCGGGCCGGCTTGGCGCTTCAGCTCGGGCTGCCAGGGGCGAGTCTTTTTGCGCATTGAGTGCGTAGTCTTCCATGCATTTCTTTCGCAGATGCATACAAAAGTAAATGAATGCAGTCAATTGACATTGCTTGCTGGATGGCTCATCTACACAACAACGGTTTGCAGGAGAACGTGATGAAACGCTGGATGCTCGCCTATTCGCTGACCTCCGCCGGGCTGATTGCCTTTGTCTGTGTGGCTCTCTGGGTGTTCAATGATTTCAAGGGATTGGATATCAGCTGGCAGGGCATGGCGGCGCTAATCGTCGGTTCGGTCCTGGTGTCGGGCCTCAGCATCGCCTTGATGGCGTTGGTCTTTTGGAGCAATCGTGGCGGGCATGATGAGGATGCCCATGACCTCACGCGTCATCCCTAGCAGCGAAACAATTATACGATCGTAAAATAGATCTTTTCGTCAGCTTCGCAGCCGGTATAGGATAGCAAGCCAATTCAGGGCGCTGCGTCAACGCCGCGTCCGTCCGTGCCGCGATAGGGACCCTGTCATGCCGTTTGATTTCCAGCCGACCGACGAGCAGCGCATGCTGGTCGAGACTACCCGCGCCTTTGTCGAGAACGAGCTTTATCCCGTCGAGCGCGAGGTCGACAAGTTGGGGCATGTGCCGGTGGAGATCGGCCAGGCGATCAAGGAGAAGGCCAAGGCGCTCGGTCTCTATGCCGCCAACATGCCGGAATCGGTGGGGGGCGGTGGCCTCGACGTCATGTCGCAGATGTTATTCGAGCGCGAACTCGGCAAGGCAAATTGGGCCGTACAGAAGTTCGTCGGTCGCCCGTCCTATATCCTGATGGCGGCCAAGGATGAGCAGATCGAAAAATACCTGCTGCCGACGGTGCGGGGCGACAAGATGGAAGTCTTTGCGCTGACCGAACCTGGTGCAGGGTCCGATGCCATGTCGATCACGACGCGTGCCGATGCGGATGGCGACGATTACATCATCAAGGGCGGCAAGCATTTCATCACCGGCGTCGGGACGCCGGACTTTGCCATCGTGTTTACCGTGACCGGCGTCGATGAAACAAAGCGGGGCCCGCGCAAGCGCATTACGGCCTTCCTGGTCGATCGCGACACGCCGGGCTTCACGATTCGCCGCGGCCCGCGCTGCGTGTCCTACCGCGCCTATGACAATTTCGAGCTGTTCTTCGACAATGTGCGCCTCAACAAGCGGCAGATCCTGGGCGAAGAAGGCAAGGGCTTCGAGGTGGCGAGCGAATGGCTGCTGGGTGGCCGTGTCTTCATCGCCGCCAATTGTTGCGGCAAGGCCGAACGCGCGATGGAACTGGCGCTGGATTGGGCGGCGACGCGTAAGCAGTTCGGCCAGACGATCGGCAAGTTCCAAGGCGTTTCGTTCAAGCTTGCCGACATGAAGACGGAACTGGCAGCGGCCGACGCGCTCACCGCCTATGTCTGCTGGAAGCTGCAGAACGGCACCATGACCAATGGTGATGCCGGCATGGCCAAGCTGTTCGCAACCGAGATGCTGGGGCGGGTCACCGATCAGGCGATCCAGGTGTTCGGCGGCATGGGGTTGATGGAAGAGCTACCGCTCGAGATGATGTGGCGAGACGCCCGCGTCGAGCGCATCTGGGAAGGCACCTCGGAGATCCAGCGGCATATCATCTCGCGCGAAATGCTGCGCGCGAAAGAGCAGTAGCTCGCCGCTGCTAGGGCACCAGCGTCGCGCGCAAGGCCTTCAGCGCGGCATGGATGCCGTCATCCTGCACCCGTGGAATGAGCTTGCCGAGATAGGCGTCCACGTCGGCGGGCGCCTGGACAGGCGTGTCCTGGCCCTTGCTGGCCAAGCTCCAGAGAATGTAATCGAGCAGCGGCGCCCTTTCACTCGGCACCACGGATAGCAGGGGCTGCAAGGCGGCGCTCAATTCATGGGCGCCGAGTTCGCCGGCATAACGCGGGTCAGCTTCCTCTGCGTAACAAACGGCTGAGGCACCGCGTGTTGCCACGGCGAGCGATGCCGATCGGTCGGTGACGATGCGTCCCATAGGAACATCATGAGGTTGCGGTTTGATGCTGGGTAGCTGAAACATGGCAAAGCCGACGCCGATCACTTCCGCAGGCTTCTTGCGCGCTGCCAGCGTCCGGTCGAAGAAACCGCCGCCATAGCCGAGGCGATAGAGTGCTGCATCGAAGCCGACAAGGGGGGCAATGATCGTCTGCGGCAGGATCTCGATGTCCGTCGCCGGGATGGGGATGTCCCAGATGCCGCGCGCCATCGCACAGCCTGGCTCCCAGGGGCGGAAGGTCAGCGGTTCGCCGATCCTGGTGCCCACCGGCAGCGCGATCTCGACGCCCTCGGCGGCGAGCGCCCGCATAAGGGGGCGGAGATCAGGCTCGCCGCGGAATGGCCAATAGAAACTGATCGGCCCCTCGGCCTCCTGCAACAGCGGATGCAGCCGTTCCATCAGTGCGGCCGTCATGCCTTGGCGCAGGGTAGGTGGTAAGGCGGTACGCGCAGCCAGGATTTTGCCGCGCGCTTCCTTACGCCACGGCTTCACGGCATCCCAATTGCTGGGAGCTGCGGTCGTCACTTCCAGATCGGCTTCCCGCTGCCCGGCAGACCGAGTTCGGTCCAGCGCGCGCTCACGCGGTCGATGATGTTCTGGTCCATGGCAATCTTCTCTCCCCATTCGCGATGGGTTTCCGGCGGCAGCTTGTTGGTGGCATCAAGCCCGATCTTGCCGCCCAGCCCGCTTTCCGGTGAGGCGAAGTCGAGATAGTCGATCGGCGTACGCTCGACCAAGGTGAGGTCCCGCACCGGATCCATGCGGGTCGCGATCGCCCACATCACGTCCTTCCAGTCCCGCGCATTGATGTCGTCATCCACGACGATGACAAACTTCGTGTACATGAACTGGCGCAGATACGACCACACGCCGAACATCACGCGCTTGGCGTGGCCGGGATAGGCCTTCTTCATCGACACGACGGCGATGCGGTAGGAGCAGCCCTCGGGCGGCAGCCAGAAATCCACGATCTCCGGAAACTGCTGGGTGAGGAGCGGAATGAACACTTCGTTCAACGCTTCACCCAGCACGGAGGGTTCGTCCGGCGGCCTTCCGGTGAAGGTCGAGAGATAGATCGGATCCTTGCGCATGGTGATGGCGCTCACCGTAAAGACCGGGAAGGGTTCGACCGAATTGTAATAGCCCGTGTGATCGCCATAGGGACCTTCGTCGCGGTAATCCTCAAGCGAGACGTGGCCTTCCAGCACAATCTCGGCATTGGCCGGTACCTGCAACGGCACGGTCTTGCAATCGACGAGCTCAACCTTCTTGCCGCGCAGCATGCCGGCAAAATGATACTCCGACATCGTGTCCGGCACCGGCGTTACGGCAGCCAGAATCGTGCCGGGATCGGCGCCGATCACAACGGCAGCGGGGAAGGGCTCACGTTTCGCAGCCCCCCAGCGCGCATGATGCTGCGCACCGCCGCGATGCTTCAGCCAGCGCATCAGGGTCTGATTTTTCCCCAGTACCTGCATGCGATAGATGCCGAGATTGAAATCGTCCGACTTGCCCTTGCCCGGACCCTTGGTGACGACCAGCGGCCAAGTGATGAGCGGCGCAGGCTCCCCCGGCCAACAACCCTGTACCGGCAACGCGCCGAGGTCGATTTGATCGCCGGTCAGCACGACGTCCTGGACTGGTGCGTAGCCGACGACCTTGGGTTTCATGGCGAGCGCGGTCTTCAGAAGCGGTAACATTTCCCAGGCTTCCTTGAATCCACCGGGCGGCTCCGGTTGCTTGAGGAAGGCCAGGGTCTCGCCCAAGGCACGGAGGCCCGATGGTTCCCGGTCCATGCCCCAGGCGACGCGTTCGACTGTCCCCAACAGATTCACCAGGACGGGCATGGTGTAGCGCTTGCCCGTTTCCTTCGAGACCGGATTTTCGAACAGCACGGCCGGCCCGCCTTCCGCCAGCAAGCGTGTCTGGATTTCGGTCATCTCGAGATGCGGGTCGACGGGCGCCGAGACACGCACCAGGCGGCCGCTGCTCTCGAGTTTGGAAATGAAGTCGCGCAGGGATTCATATGGCATAATGCGGGCAATCTAGCGGGTTTCGCCGGCATCGGCTAGGCTTTGGGCGACCCCTCAGTCTGGTCGGATCGGAGACAGAAATGCACCGTCTGGCACTGTTAATTGGCGCGCTGCTCACTTTGTCGATCGCATCGGCCCAGGCCGAAACTCGGCTTGCCTTGGTTATCGGCAATGCGAAATATGGCGCCGAGATGGGAAAGCTGCCCAATCCGGCGAATGATGCATCGCTGATGGCGGATACGCTTGCCGGACTCGGCTTCAAGGTTACCAAACTGGTCGATGCCGATCAGAAGACGATGAAGCGCGCGATATCGGATTTCGGCTCCGCGTTGATTGCTGCGGGTCCGGATGCTGCCGGGCTGTTTTTCTACGCCGGACATGGGGTGCAGATTGCCGGCGAAAACTACCTCATCCCCTTGGGCGCGAAAATCGAGAAGGAGGCGGATGCGGAGCTAGAAGCCGTGCCAGCCAACTGGATCCTGAAGCAGATGGAGTTCGCCGGTAACCGAATCAATATCATTATTCTCGATGCCTGCCGCAACAACCCGCTGGCTCGCGGCATGCGCTCGGCCGATAGGGGGCTGGCGCGCATGGATGCGCCCAAGGGCAGCTTCATTGCCTATTCAACGGCGCCCGGCGAGACCGCGGCCGATGGCGATTCGAAGAACAGCCCCTATACCAAGGCTCTTGCCAAGGCGATGCTCGAACCGCGTGTTGCCATCGAGGAGACCTTCCGCAACGCCCGGATCGATGTCCTCAATGAAACCGGCGAGAGGCAGGTGCCCTGGGAATCCTCGTCGCTGACCGGTGCCTTCTACTTCCAGACCGGTGCTGCCAAGGTCGCCACCGTGCAGGCCGCGGAACCAGAGGCTCCGGCGCCTGCTGCAATTGCACCCGAGGCACCGACTACCGCGGCCAAGACTCTGCCGGACGGCGTAAAGGCGGGGCAAGCGATCAAGGATTGCCCGGACTGCCCCGAACTCATAGCAATTCCGCCGGGGAGTTTCCTGATGGGGGCGGAGAAGGGGGAGGACGACGCCACCGATGCCGAGTATCCGCAGGCGAAGATTGCCGTGGCGCCGGTTGCGATCGGCAAGTTTGAGGTGACGCGGCGTGAATTCGCAGCCTTCATCGAAGCGACCGGATATCAAGCAAACGAGAATTGCTGGAGCCCGACCGCAAGCGGCGCGTTTGAGGTCGTCAAGGGCCGTGGCTGGCAGGACCCTGGTTTTGCCCAATCGGATGACGACCCGGTCGTCTGTATCAGCGCCGACGATGCCGAGGCCTATGTCATATGGTTGAGCAAAAATGCTGGCAAACGCTATCGCCTGCCGAGTGAGGCGGAGTGGGAGTATGCTGCCAGAGCCGGTATGACCGGACCCTATTATTGGGGCGACGACGAAGATGCCTTCTGCGCCCATGGCAACATTGCCGATGACGCCGCAGCGAGTCATTTCAATGGCTGGACGACCGTCGATTGCGACGACGGGCATGTCTTCACGGCGCCGGTCGGATCTTACAAGCCCAACGCTCTTGGCCTTTTTGACATGCTGGGCAATGTCAAGGAATGGGCGGCTGATTGCGGGACCAACGACCTTGAGGGGATCGGACCAACGGCAAAGGCGCGCCGTTCAGGCGATTGCAAACTGCATATCGTCCGCAGCAGCGCCTGGGATTCACTGCCGTCGATCGGGCGGCTATCATACCGCGAAGTCAACAAGGACAGCAACGCCTATTGCAACTATGGCTTCCGGGTGGCGCGGGACTTTTGACCCGGCTTATGGCCCGACGATCAGGCAATCACCGCCCGCGGCCTTGATATCCTGACAGGTGGCGGCAGCGGCGCTGCGGTCGGCGAAGGGGCCGGCCTGCAGGCGGTAGAACACCCCCTTGGTGCCGAGATCGGCCCGCTCGACATGGAGTTCCAGGTTTTCCAGCGGCGCACCGATGCGCTTCCTGAGGCGCTTCCATTCGCCGTCCACATCGCTCTCATTCGGCACCGAGGCGAGTTGCAGACGAATGCCACTTTCTGACGTTGGTTCGACCGTCGGCGCCGGGAGGGCGGCTACTTCCGCTTCGACTGGCGCGGCGGGTGCAGCTGCAACCGGTGCAGTTGCCTGGTACTCGGTGGCAGCGGCTTCTGACTCCGACTTGGCGACATTGCGTTGGGCGGCCGAGAGGCGCTGGCCGACCACCACCTGATTGGTCTCGGCAACGACGCGCGAAACACCTGGCGAGGCGCCGCGGGCGGCAAGGGACAGCCATTTATAGGCCTCGGTGTCGCTCTGCTCGACGCCGTCCCCCTTCGCATACATCACGCCGAGCCGGGCCTGGGCATCCGGTTCGCCTGCCTCGGCCGCTTTCTGGAGCAAGGCAATGCCTTCTTCCATCGAACCGGCATGACCGCCGAGATAGAGCGAGGCCAGCTTCCAGGTCGCGTAGCCGTCACCGGCCTCCACCAGGGGCTGTAGCGCAGAAACGGCTGCGTCATAGTCCTTGGCGGCGATGGCAGCTTCTGCGGCGGCGAGGTCAGCTCGCGCCGGGAGGGTGTGAATCAGCAGGAAAGGCAGGCAGGCAAAGGCCATGGCCGCCAACTTGATCCGGCGGCGGATGTTGTCCGATGGCCGTAAAGGTGCCGACGCGCCCATGCAATATCTCCAGAGATGAAAAGTGGATGCAATCTGCTCACATCATAGACAGTAGGTTCGAGTCGCGTCGATGCCGCTTATGCTTGCGACAAGCCGGCGGGTCACTTAGCATTTTCCTTAAATGCGACTTTCCAGGGGTAGTCCGGTGGCGATCAACAAAATGGCGGCCATGCTGGCGCTGGGTCTCATTTCGCTCATGACACCAACCAGCGCCTCGGCCGAACCCCGCATCGCTCTTGTAATCGCCAATGCCAAGTATGATGGGGACCTCTCGCCCCTCGGCAACCCGATCAACGATGCCAAGCTGATAGCGAAGTCGCTGCAAGCGGTCGGCTTTGACGTGATAGCAGTGAATGACGGCTCACAGAAGGAAATGAAGCGGGCCATCAGGGATTTTGGCGCGGCCCTCGCCAAGGCCGGTCCGACGGCGACAGGGCTATTCTATTTTGCGGGCCATGGCCTGCAAGTCGAGGGTGTCAATTATCTGGTGCCAGTCTCAGCCGAGATCGAGAAAGAGGCTGATGTCGACCTGGAATCGGTTGCTGCCGATACGGTGCTGGCGCAGATGGAATTTTCCGGGGCGGCAACCAGCATCGTGATTCTTGATGCGTGCCGCAACAATCCGCTGGCGCGCAGTTTCCGCTCCGCGACACGCGGCCTTGCGCGCATGGATGCGCCAAATGGCTCCTTCGTCGCCTATTCGACCGCGCCAGGGGATGTGGCGGCCGATGGGGATGGCAAGAATTCCCCCTTCGCCCTGGCGCTCGCTGCCGAAATGACAAAGCCAGGCCAGGCGATCGAAGAAACCTTCCGTAATGTCCGTGGGCAGGTGATGAACGCGACCGGCAAGCAGCAGGTTCCGTGGGACAGTTCTTCCATGATCACGCCCTTCTACTTTGCCGGACACCAGACTTCCAGCAGCGAGACCAAAGTCACGGCCGTGGCACCGGCTGAAACGCCGCCACCCGCAGCTTCCCTCCCCACGCCATCTGCAGCACCCCTGGCTAAGGCGGTCGAAGTTCCAGAGGAGACTGATTTTACCTCACCCTTGCCGGACGGCACGATTGTTCTCTCGCGCAAGGTCAAGGCTGAGCTCGACGCCTATCTGGCCAAGGTCGCCACAATGGACACGGCCTTCGGC
Source organism: Rhodospirillaceae bacterium (assembly GCA_016712715.1). Taxonomy (NCBI): domain Bacteria; kingdom Pseudomonadati; phylum Pseudomonadota; class Alphaproteobacteria; order Rhodospirillales; family Rhodospirillaceae; species Rhodospirillaceae bacterium. The sequence goes on along the minus strand of JADJQM010000001.1, from coordinate 1,499,942 downwards.
ACCTACAAATACGCCTTCTTCTATGTCTCCGAAGATGGCCGGGCATCAGGGACATTTACCTGCCGCGTCGAACTCGCCGACAGCGGCGATTGCCCAAAGAGTGACATGAATTCAGGCTCCACCAGCCAATCGCGCTTGAGGGCACAGCGAAGCTGCGAAATGAAGGCCGGGTCGAAATGCATCTATCTTTATCGCGCCGACGAGCAGAAGGCGCCTTATAAGACACTTGAGCAATAATTGGTGACATGCTCGGACAGCGTCAATGTGACGCCTTAGAATGATCTGTCGACCATGCAATATTAAAGTGGGTAGACTGCTGAAGTAGCGAGGATCCGATGCCACTCTTGGTCAGGTTCATGTTGCGCCATGCGCTTGCTGGTTTTGTCATGGCAATCGCCTTTGTGGCGCTGATCCTCTTGCTTGACCTGGGTGGGCTCGCAACCTTGGTGAGCACGTCTGAACTTGGTGTTCTCGCTGTTGCCTTGCTTACCTTTTTCACCGGCCTGACTTTTGCCAGTTTGCAGATGGGCATAGCCGTCATGTCGATGAAGCCGCAGTCCGAGAATGATGATTCGGCCGGCTCAGCGAAGCCTGTCAATCATTGGGTATCGCAGCTGGTACCTGTCACCGTGCGGAAGCGCCGCTAGGTCTTTAGGCGGCGAAGCCCCCCGACTTGCGGCGGCGACTATCTTCGTCGAACAAAGAAGCAAGCTGCTCCAGGACGGTGCCGCCCAATTGCTCAGCGTCGACCAATGTCACTGCGCGGCGATAGTAACGCGTGACGTCATGGCCAATGCCAATGGCGACCAGTTCGACATTGGAACGAGTCTCGATCCAGTCGATCACGTCGCGCAGATGATGCTCGAGGTAGTTGCCCGGGTTGACCGACAGGGTTGAATCGTCGACCGGTGCCCCGTCCGAAATCACCATCAGGATCTTCCGCTGCTCCGGACGCACGGCGATGCGGTTGTGGGCCCAGAGAAGGGCCTCGCCGTCAATATTCTCCTTCAAGATACCTTCGCGCAGCATCAGGCCCAGATTCTTGCGGGCACGACGCCAGGGGGCGTCGGCCGATTTATAGATGATGTGTCTGAGATCATTGAGGCGACCCGGATTGGCCGGCTTCCCCGCAGCGATCCAGCTTTCGCGCGACTGCCCACCTTTCCACATGCGGGTGGTGAAGCCCAGGATCTCGACCTTGACGCCGCAGCGCTCCAGCGTACGTGCCAGGATGTCGCCGGTCATGGCCGCGACCGTGATCGGGCGGCCGCGCATCGAGCCGGAATTGTCGATCAGCAGCGAAACCACCGTGTCGCGGAATTCGGTATCGCTTTCCTGCTTGTAGGAGAGCGGCAGATCGGGGTTGACGACGACGCGCGGCAGGCGGGCGGCGTCGAGGATGCCTTCCTCCAGGTCGAAGTTCCAGGACCGGTTCTGCTTGGCAAGCAGGCGGCGCTGCAACCGGTTGGCAAGTTTTGCTACGACAGTCTGCAGCGCGGTCAATTGCTGGTCCAGCAACTGACGCAACCGTGCCAGTTCTTCCGGGTCGCACAGGTCGGCCGCGTCGACGACCTCATCGAACTGGGCGGTAAAGGGCTTGTAGGGTGTCTCGTTCCGCCGGCTGAGATCGGGCTCGTTGCGACGCTTGGGCGAGCCAGGCTTTTCGTCACCTGTCTCGGCGTCCATCTCCATCTCGGTTTCGTCGGAATCGACATCCTCGGCTTCCGCCGCGGCGCTTTCAGCGGCTTCCGATTCCAGTTCCATCTGGCTGTCGGATTTCTGCTGCTCCTTGCCCTTGGTCTGCTGCTGGTCGTCAGGATTGTCCTGGTCGGAATCGTCCTGGTTTTCCTGCTCTTCGTCCTCGGGGTCAAAATCGTCTTCCGAGGCTTCCAATTCCATGTCGGCGAGCAGGCGCCGCGTCGCCTTGGCATAAGCCTTCTGGTTGCCCAAAGTCTCGCCCAGGCGCTCGATATCCTCGCGTACTTTTTGTGGAAGGTCCCCGCGCCACAGATCGACCATGCCCTTGGCCAGTTCAGGCACGGCCTGGCCGGTCAGGGATTCGCGGGCGAGGAGGCGCAGCACGTCGGGCAGCGAGCCCTCCTGGCGGGACGCCACGCGCACGAAACCCTTTTGCCGGCAATGCTCGTCGAGGGCAGCGGTCAGATTCTGCTTCACGCCATCCATGCGCCTGGCGCCGATGGCTTCGACCCGGGCCGTTTCCAGCGCCTGGAAAATCTCCCGCGCGAGCTGGCTTTTCGGCGCCTCGCGGGCATGGATCTTGGGATTGTGATGCTTGAGCTTAAGGGCGATCGCGTCGGATTCGCCACGCGTCAAGGCAACGTCGGCTGCCGGCAGGTGGCGCCCCGGCAAGGGCAGGCGCGCCTCATTGCCGGAAATGCCGCTCGGCCCCTGGTTGGGGGCAAAGCTCACCTGCAGTTCCGGGTTGCCGGAAATGGCGCGCATCGTCGCGCTGGTGACGCGGCGGAATTCCTCGACCGGATTCTTCGGTCCCGACATCGCTGCCCTCTGATCCCGCTCGTTTATGCCCGGATCTGGGCTTGCGTCGCGGCGTCCTTGAGATCCTGGCCAAAGCAGCGCTGGTAATATTCGGCTACGACCGGCCGCTCCAGCTCATCGCATTTGTTGAGGAAGGAGACGCGGAAGGCAAAGCCGACATCGCCGAAGATGCGCGCATTCTCGGCCCAGGTGATGACGGTACGCGGGCTCATCACGGTGGAGATGTCGCCATTGATGAAGCCGGCGCGCGTGAGTTCGGCGCAAGCGACCATGGCATTGACGGATTTGCGGCCGGCCTCGTTGTCATAGGTCGGCGACTTGGCGATGACGATGTTCACTTCGTCGTCATGCGGCAGATAGTTGAGGGTCGCGACGATGTTCCAGCGGTCCATCTGTGCCTGGTTGATCTGCTGCGTGCCATGATAAAGGCCGGTCGTGTCCCCGAGGCCCACCGTGTTGGCGGTGGCGAACAGGCGGAAGGCCGGGTGGGGGCGGATGACCTTGTTCTGGTCGAGCAGCGTCAATTTGCCTTCGACTTCGAGAACGCGCTGGATCACGAACATCACGTCCGGACGGCCGGCATCGTATTCGTCGAAGACGAGGGCGGTCGGATGCTGCAGCGCCCAGGGCAGCAGGCCTTCACGATACTCTGTCACCTGCTTGCCGTCCTTGAGGACGATCGCGTCCTTGCCGATGAGATCGATGCGGCTGATATGGCTGTCGAGGTTGACGCGGATGCAGGGCCAGTTGAGGCGGGCTGCGACCTGCTCGATATGGGTCGACTTACCGGTGCCGTGGTAGCCCTGGATCATGACGCGGCGGTTGAAGGCGAAACCCGCCAGGATGGCCATGGTCGTGTCATGGTCGAAGCGATAGCTCTCATCGACGTCGGGCACGAGCTCGGTGCGCTGGCTGAATGCCGGCACCTGGAGGTCGGAATCGAGGCCGAACATCTGGCGGACCGAGATGTTGATATCGGGGGTCGAGGCCTTGTCGACTTGGGCGAGGTTCTGGGTGACCATGATGTGGGGCTCGTCAGCTCGTTAACGTCTTCAAAAGGGGGCTCTTTTTAGGGCAATTCCAGGATGCTGACTAGGCCATTCCCTGCAAAGCAGCCCTGCTTTGTGTCAGGTTTGGGTCTGGGCCCATCAAATAAGCATGAAAGCGGCCAACTGGGCCGGGGAAATCAGTCAATCGCGGCCCTTTTCAGCGTGCTGTAGGCCTGATTGACCACTTTCAGCTTTTCCTCGGCCACTTTGTCACCACCGTTGGAATCCGGGTGCAGTTGTTTGGCAAGGGTCTTGTAGCGCGTCTTGATCGCATCCCATTCAACGGGCGGGACGAGGTCCAACACCGCCAGCGCCTGTTCCTCGGCAGACAGTTTGCGCCGTGCCCTTGCCCGTGCCTCTTTTTCGGCTTGGCGCTTCGCCTGGCCCATGCGGGCTTCGATCTCCGCCTGGACTTCTTCCGGGAACAGATCGAACCGCGTGCCGGCGGCGAATTTGTATTGCCTGCCACTGGCTGTCCGCTGACCCAGCTTCCACGTCGGGCGGTCGCCAACGATCGAGGAACGCACGGACTTTTCGATTTCTTCAGGACCCATGCCGGAATAATAGTCCCATGTGCGATTATATTCCCGCACATGATCCAGGCAGAACCAGTAATAGTCATTGAGACGATCGCGCGACTTCGGCGCCCGGAACGTGCCAGATTCCTGGCAGCCGGCATGATCGCAGGTTGTCGGTCGGGGCGGCGGGTCTGGATCGAACTGGCGCCGGCGCCGGTGACGGATGGTCTGTTCTTTCGACATGAAGTTAAGTATGAGGGGCAGGACGCACTCCCGCAAGGGCGGCGCCGCTAGCCGGATGACATGTCGCAGCCTAACCTAGTGTCGCGACACAATTTTTTTTGATGGACCCAGATCTCATGACGATTTGCCCCTGCGGCTCAGGTAAAGAACTCGATGCGTGCTGCCTACCCTTGATCAACGGAGCGGCGGCACCTTCGGCCGAAGCCTTGATGCGCTCACGCTATACGGCGTTCAAACTGGGCAACCTCGACTATGTCGACAGCACCCATGCCAGCGACATGGCGGAGCCGTTCGATCGCGAACATGGCCAGGTCATGGTCGACGAGATTGATTGGCGCGGCCTTGAAATCATGAAGGTGGTTGGCGGCGGTCCGGACGACCAGACCGGCGAGGTCGAGTTTACAGCGCGCTTCAAGCGGCAGGGTCAGACCGGAATCCATCATGAACGCGCCACGTTCCGCCGAGAGCAGGGCCGCTGGGTCTATGTCGATGGCGAAATCAATCCGAAGGCGCCGCCGCGCCGAGTTGTCCAGGTGGGCCGCAACGATCCATGTCCCTGCGGATCAGGCAAAAAATATAAGAAGTGCTGCGGCGCAGCGGCATAGGGGGCTAGGTCATGGGACAGGTTGCCGATGGAATGACAGCAAAGCTGCGGGCGGCCTTTGCTCCCGAGTGGCTGAACGTCATCGACGAAACCAACCAGCATCATGGTCATGCCGGCTGGAAGGAAAGCGGCGAAACCCATTTCAAGGTTGAAATCACGGCCGCCGCCTTCGCTGGCAAGAGCCGCGTTGACCGCCAGCGCTTGGTGTACGGCGTGCTGGCTGACGACTTGGCCGGACCAGTGCATGCCCTCGCCTTGGTCGTGAAGGCACCCGGAGAAGCATAATCGGACATGGCCAATCCGAAGGCCATTGAAAGATCCTCCGACTTTACTTACCTGTTTTAGGCGCATTAGCCTGTCACTCAGGCAAACAAAGATTAACAGCGAGCCTCATTCTCATTTGCACTCCAAGCGCGAAAAATTCTCCAAACTGCCTTCGATTAATCTTGAAAAGGACAAAATGAGTCCTTTATAGTTTTTCAATGATCGAGAAACGACGCAACAAGACCTTCGGGCAATGCCGATTGGCTCTGCACCCCGATGCGGACGTGGCGGTGACGCTCCGGCGCATGCTGGCGGCCTATGCCGATCTGCTCGCTTGGCTCGATGGGACGGTTCCGGAGGCGCAGTCGGCCGACCTCGTCGCCTTGCACCGTCAGTATTACGAACCGGCCCGCGCGCGGTCGCATTTGCCGGCGCAAAGCGTGGTGCTGGCGCTCAGGGACTGGGCGCAGCGGCGCAGGGGCCAGATCGTCGAGGGCATGCCCTATGACGAGAAGCTGTTTTCGGTACGGGGCATTCAGTCTCTGTCGCTGGCAACGCTGGAGGGCAGGGTGATCGTGCCATTCTCGGTCGCGGATTACGGCGAGAGCTGGCGCGGCAGCGCGCCAGCTCGCCTGGTGGATCTTGGATCACGCTTCGAGTTCTTGATTTCTGCTGAGTTGGGTTTTGTTGAAACCGCCTTGAAGGAGAAGAACATGGCGACGGAAAGTGCTTTGAACAGGATCGGGCGCGTTATCTCCGGCATGACTCACGCAGCCATCACGGCGGCAGAGCAAAGCAATCCGCAGGCGGTCATGGAGCAGGCGATCCGCGATATCGACGGCGCGGCCGACGAAGTTCGCATCGAGCTTGGCAAGGCGATGGCGGAACAGCATCGGGTTGATGCCCGCCGCAAGGAATTGATGCGCGAGGGCGAAGCCCTGGAAGCGAAGATCCGTTTGGCCGTCGGTGAGGGGCGTGATGATCTCGCGGAAAGCGGTATCGCGCGACAGATGGATATCGAGGCTCAGGCCGGCGTTCTTGATCGGCTCCTCTCCGATGTAGCTGATCGCATCGCCCAACTCAACCAGTCCCTGGATGCCGTCAAAGCCAGTCGCCGCGAGGCAGAGGAGCGCCTCCTCGAAATGCGGCAGGCGCAGCGCAATGTCGAGGCCGACCTTGCCGGCCCTGCGGGCTTGGCGAAGAACGGCGCAGCGGCGAAGGTTGAACGGGCCACGGCAGCAATCTCCCGCGTCAGCGGCGTGCCTGCCGGTCCGGGCCAGGAACAGGCCAACGCGATCGACGAGCTGAATCGCATGGCGCGGGAACATGCCATCAAGGAACGATTGGCGCGCCTGAAGGCCGACAAAAAAGGCTAACCCAATGCGACGAGAGGTAGTCACGTGAACGACGGGTCTGTGCTGGAGTTTCTTTCGGGATCTGGTACGCGGCCATTTGCGATCGCCGGCCTGATCCTGATCGGTCTGCTGGTGATCGAGATTGTCAGCATGCTGATGGGCGTCTCGCTATCGGCCAAGATTGACGCGCTGTTCGACGTTGATACGCCGGACACGCCCGATCTCGATCATGGCGGAATTGCCGCAAGCGGTCTCGACGTCCATGCCGGTGAAGGCAGTCTGTTCGGCACGGCCTGGGACTGGCTCAATGCCGGCCGTGTGCCGCTGCTGGTCTGGCTGATGGGCCTCCTCGGCGCATTCACGGCCTTCGGCTACATCATCCAGGCTTTGGCGCATCTTGCCATCGGATTCCTGCCGGCCTTCATGGCGGCCATTCCGGCGGCTGTGCTGGCAATCCCCGCCACGCGCAATGTGAGCCGCTTGATCGGTCGGATCGTGCCACGCGATGAAAGCTATGCAGTGACGCGCGACGACCTTATCGGCCTCACTGGTACCATCTCGCTGGGGCCGGTGACCGAACAGGAGATCGGTCGCGTTTTGGTGAAGGACGCCCATGGCAACAGGCATCTGACCTGGGTACGGGCGGCGGAGCCTGGAATCAACCTGCCTACCGGCGCTGTCGTGCTGCTGACCGAGCGGCACGGCACCGAATATCTCGTGATCGCGGCCGATCCCGATCTGGTTGTCTAAGAGCATATCTGTCATCTGCAATCTGTTTTGTGTCGTGGCAGGGGCTGATGGTCAGTTGCCGCGCGACATTGGGAGGGAACTGAGATGTTTGATCTGGTGATTGCTGTTGCCTTGCCGGCGGTGATCGGTCTGGTCGCTATCCTGGCGATCGGCCTGGTGATCGCACGCTTGTACGCCAGGGCGGAAAAGGACCGTTCCTATGTGCGGACTGGCCTTGGCGGGCAGAAAGTCGTGCTTGATGGCGGCTCGATCGTCCTGCCGGTGTTCCAATCGATCCGCTGGGTCAATCTGCAGACCCTGCGCCTCGATGTGCGCCGTGAAAATGCCGAAGCGATGATCACCAAGGATCGCATGCGCGTCGATATCGGCGTCGAATTCTACGTGCGCGTGAAGCCGGATCAGCAGTCAATTGCCCTGGCGGCGCAAACGCTCGGCGATCGTACCAACGAAGCCGATCAGCTGCGCGAACTCGTTGAAGCTAAGTTCGTCGACGCCCTGCGCTCGGTAGCGGCGACCATGGTGCTCGCCGATCTGCAGGAAAAGCGCGCCGACTTCGTGAAGCGTGTGCAGGAGACGGTTGCAAGCGAGCTTGAGCTCAACGGCCTTGAGCTGGAAAGTGCCTCGCTGACCAAACTCGACCAGACGGATACCAAGTACTTCAATCCGAACAACGCCTTCGACGCCGAAGGTTTGGCGGCGCTGACCAAGATCACGGAAGCCAAACGTCAGGAGCGCAACCTCACGGTCCGCAATGCCGAGGTCGCGATCGCACAGCAGGATCTGGAAGCGCGCCAGAAAACGCTTGAGATCGACCGTCAGAAGAAAGAGGCCGAGCTGTCGCAGGAACGCGACATCGTCAACAAGACGGCGGAGACCCGCGCCGCGGCGGCGCAGAAGGAGGCCGAGGCCCAGCGCGCGGAAAACGAAGCCCGCATCACCACACAGCAGGCCGTGGCCCTGCGCGAGGCGGAAGCCAAGCAGGCGCAGGAACAGGCTCGCATTGCGGCGGAACTGGCCATCCAGCAGCGCAAGATCGAGGCGGATCGTACCGCCGAGACCTTGGCGATCGGCAAGAAGCGCGATATCGAACTGGCAGATCAGGACCGAGCAATTGCGGTCGCAGATCGCAGCCGCGCGGAATCGGACGCGCGCGCCGAAGCCGAGAAGTCACGTGCCCTTGCCATTGCGGCGGAAGAATCGGTGGCGACCGCGCAACAGGTGGCGATCGCCGAACGTCAGCGGCAGATCGCCGTCCTCGAGGCGCGCCAAGCGGCAGAACAGGAAGCGACCAAGGTGACGGTACAGGCGCAGGCCGAACGCAGCGCTGCCGAAGACCGAGCCGAAGCGGTGCGCACCGGCGCCAAGGCGGATTCGGACGCGGCGTTGATCCGTGCCGAGGCGCAGGCCAAGACCTACGAGGTCGAAGCCGAAGGTCAGCGCAAGATCAACGAGGCCCGCAACGCTTTGTCGGCGGCGATGATCGAGTTGGAGATCATGCGCGAACGTCTGCGCATCATCCCGGTCGCAATCGCCGAATCCGTACGACCGCTGGAGAAGATCAGCGACGTGCGCATTATCGATATGGGCGGCGGCTTGCCCGGCAATAACGTCTCGGGCGAATCTGGGAGCAACCGGATGGACGGGCTGATGGGGCAACTGCTGTCCTACCGGGCAAATGCTCCGGTGATCGATCAATTGCTGAAAGAAGCCGGCTTCACCGAGGGCAGCGATCTGGTCAACCGTTTGCTGGCAGGCGCTCAACCGGTGCCGCAAGCGGTTAATGGCAGGGCGATCGACGGGCAGAACTCGGCCGCCCAATAGGCGAGCCAGGATGCGATGAGACAGCCGGGCTGGCCGTCAGGTCAGCCCGGCTTTTTTTCTCCGGTGGTCGGTTCATAGAATTGCGGCCAATGGGTCCTCACGACCTCACTGTCGCTGGCCAGTGCATGGCAGGTGTCAAGGAATGCCGGACGTTTGCCGGGGATCGCTTCGGCAGGCGGACCTTCACTCTTGCTCAAGCCCGATTCACGTTTGACCTTTTCGCGCCATCCGTAGATCGTTTGAAATGCAACCGTGCCCATGGCGCGCAGCATCTCGACATGATGTGTGCAGCCATGCGCACCGGCGAAGCTGCTCCGTAAAGTCCGCGACCAGCCTTTGGCGATCGTCGCCCCCTTGAGGATGTTGAAGGCGGGTGTGATGGCATCGCAGACGGAAAAGGGAGAGGCGGCGGTCACCACGGCAATATCCTTGACCGTGAAATGATCATCGAGCGTCAGCCGGATCAGCATATCGTGGACTGGTTCTCCCGGTTTCACCTCGCCGCGCCAATCATTGGGAAAGGCATAGTCCTTGGTGTCGACCATGCGGCCTTCGATATCGAACAGCCCGTCGGCTCGCAGATAGCCGCGGAAGTCATAGCGTCTGGTGTGCAGCGCTTCGCGCGCCACGGGGTGTGGCAGGGCTTTCATTGGTATGGTCATGCCGCGTGCCCGCCCTTCTTCTGAGGCTTGTTTGTCCCGTTGGGCGGGACGACCGAATCGGCCGGCGGCGTTACCTTGATTCGAGTCAACTGGTTGCGATGTCGTTCCAATATCAGGAAGCGGAATCCGAAGAAGACGAACACCTGGCCCGCGGAGGGAATCTGCTGCGCCTCATGAAGGACGAGGCCGGCGATGGTCGAGGCCTCCTCATCGGGCAGGCGCCAGCCGAATTCGCGATTGAGATCACGGATGGTGACGGTGCCATCCATTTCAAAACTGCCGTCCGGGTGCAGGCCCACTCCCTCGACCTTGACGTCGTGTTCGTCGGAAATGTCGCCGACGATCTCTTCAAGAATGTCTTCCAGGGTGACGATGCCCATGAGTGCGCCATACTCGTCAACCACAATGGCGAAATGCTCACGCCGGCTGCGAAACGCCTCAAGCTGCGCGAGCAGGTTGGTCTGGTCCGGGATAAACCAAGGCGCAGAGGCGAGGCCAACGATATCCAATCCCTCCAGTTTCCATTGATTCGCCTGGACGGCACGCAGCAAGGCCTTGGCGTGCAGTACGCCGATGATGTTGTCTGGCTGGCCGCGATAGATGGGAAGGCGTGTGTGTGGGCTTTGCAGCGCAACAGCGACCATCTCCTCAATCGCCTGGTCAGCGTCAATCATGGTCATATTGCGGCGGTGCACCATGATGTCGGAAACCGGCACGTCCTCGAGGTCGAGGATTGAATGGAGCATTTGACCCGCTTCGCGGATTTCCTCATCGGCCCCGGCATGGAGGGCAATGGCTCCGCGCAGTTCCTCGATCCGTTCTTCTGCGCCGGGCTCGTTGACCACCTTTACACCGAACAGCCTAAGCAGGCCGCTACAGATCAACTGAGTCACATGCGTGATCGGGCTGGTGGCCCGCACCAGGACAAGTACCAGCGGTCCCAGCGTCAGCGCCGAACGGTCGGCATGATTAATGGCGAAGGTCTTGGGCAGCACTTCTCCCAGTACAAAGATGACGACAGTGGCCGCGATACCGGCATAGACGGCGCCTATATCGCCGAAGTAGAGCGCAAAGACCTGCGCTGACAGAATGGCAATGAAGCTGTTCACACAGGCATTGCCGAGCAGAATCGTACCGATCACCTGTTCCATTCGGCCGCGCAAGGTATTGACCACGATAGCGCGTTTGAAGCCCTGATTCGCGAGCGTCAGCATCCGTGCCTTGGAGGCAGCGGTGAGTGCCGTTTCGGAGCTAGAGAAGAATGCGGAACCCAGGACCAGGATGATCAACGCGCCGAGGTTCAACAGGATCGAATCCATCTTCGTCCCCTAATGTCGTGCAGAATTCTGGAATGCCGCAAGTCGCGCTATGCGCCGATAGCCGTTTCCAACACCGCCGCAACCTCGGCCAAATCAACATAGGCGGGATGGAAGGTCTGGCCGATACCACGCGCCAGCACGAAGCCGACGCGGCCATCCTTTACCTTCTTGTCCCGCCCCATATGTTCGATCAGGCGCTCTGTCGACCAGAATCGACCCTGCACCGAGCCGGGCGTTGTGGGCAGTCCGACGCTTGCCAAATGTCGTTGAACACGGGCAGCGTCCTCGGCCGGGCAAAGTCCTAGCGTCACCGATAGGTCGAACGCCATCACCAGGCCGATGGCGACGCCCTCGCCGTGCAGCAATTCGTCGGTGAAGCCGCATTCGGCTTCCAATGCATGGCCGAACGTGTGACCGAGGTTGAGGAGCGCACGGGCACCGCTCTCGCGCTCGTCGGCGCCGACGATGCGGGCTTTCGCGCGACAGGAGACACTGATTGCATGGCGCCGTGCCAATTCGTCACCTTCAATGACATCGACACCGTTGGCTTCCAGCCATTTGAAGAAGGCCGGTTCGTCGATAAGGCCATATTTCACGACCTCGGCGTAGCCGGCCAGCAGTTCTCGGCGGTTGAGCGTATCAAGCGTCGCAGTGTCAGCCAGGACCAGGCGTGGCTGGTAGAAGGCGCCAACCAGATTCTTGCCGTGGGCGGTGTTGATGCCGGTCTTGCCGCCGATCGAGGAATCGACCTGGGCGAGAAGGGTCGTTGGCACCTGAATGAAGTCAATGCCGCGCAACGTGATGGCCGCCACGAAACCTGTAAGGTCGCCGATGACCCCGCCACCCAGGGCGACCAAAGTGGTGCCGCGTTCGATCTTCATGTCGAGTAGCAGGCCGGTCAGGCGCTCGACTTCAGCAAAACTCTTTGTTGCTTCTCCGGCCGGCATGATGATGGTGTCGACAGTTATGTCGGCACGATTCAAGGCGTGTTCTAGTGATTCGAGATGAAGCTTGGCGACATTGGCATCGGTAACGATGACGACATGGCGCTTGGCTAGCAATGGCAGAATATGCTCGCCGGCGGCGGCAATGAGATTGCGACCGATCAGGATGTCATAGCTGCGTGGTCCCAACTCGACCCGTAACCGATCGGGTTTCGAGCGATCTCCCTGAACACCATCGGGTGCGTTCATGGCTCGGCACCCTCGCGATTGGTAAAGTAGTCGTGCAACGCTTCAATCACCCGGCCGAGAGTGACCTCGGGTGGGCCATCGGCACTGTCGACGATGATGTCGGCCTCAGCATAAAAGGGGTGTCGGAGTTCGATCAACTCGGCCAGTTTCGCGCGCGGATCGACATTCTGAAGGAGTGGCCGGTCGTTGCGGCGTGAGACGCGCTTCAGCAACAGATCGAGGTCGGCGCGGATCCAGATGGAAAGGCCGCGCTCCTTGACCAGGGTTCGCGTGGTCGGGTCGACGAAGGCGCCACCGCCAGTCGCCAGCACATGAACGGGATTCCCGAGCAGGCGTTGAATGACACGGCGCTCGCCATCGCGGAATGCCTTTTCGCCATGCAGGCTGAAAATATCTGGGATTGAGCAGCCGGCTGCGGCCTCAATCTCGCGATCCGCATCGACGAAGGGCAGGCCGAAATGGCTGGCGAGCCGCTTGCCTATGCAACTCTTGCCAGCCCCCATCAGCCCGACCAGGACAATCGGCCGTGAGATACGGGCAAGGACGCTTTGGCCGAAAGCCTTGTCGAGGCTTCGGTCGCTGGAGTCACGGACCGCTGTCCGGCCGTTTCCCGGACCGGTGGCTGGGCCGTGTGCGGTGCTATTTGGCGATGTTTCGACCATTTGGCGTGGGTATCAGGCGCTTAGCCCCGGCGTCAAGGTCCAGCCGAGCAACCACGTCACGGGCTTGTGACCCCGGATCTACCCGAAAGCTGCTTTAGTATTTGAACTAGCATTCGAATCCGGCGCTGTGGCATGGTGAAAACGATCCCGCCGCCAGTTCGAGTTGCCATTCTGGCCGTAGCGTCGCGGGCAATGGTTAAGCGGTTGAATATTAAAAGATGAGCAAGCCACTTCTGTCCCTAATTGGCATCGTCGTCCTGGTCCTTGCGGGCGGGGTTGTCTTTCTTGGTACCTACAAGCTGCCGGCGCCCTCGCAACAGGTGGAACTGCAGATCCCGAATGACCGGCTTACGCTGCAATAGCGCGACCGCCACGAGGCGGCCTCACCACAAGGCCATCTTCCTCGGGGCCAGCGTTCTCCTTCTGGCGGCCATGGTCACCGGTGCGCCGTTGCCGGTCTCGGCACTTTCCGGCGACCCAACTCCGCTGGGGGTTCCCCAGACTTCCCCCAGCCAGCCGGCCAACCCCGCCCAGCCGCCATCCGGCGATAGCATTGAGGCTGCGCCGCTGCCGCCCGTACAGCCATTGCCACCGGTTCAAACCCAGCCACCTGCGCAGGTACCGTTGCCAGCACCCCAGCCTGGCATTGGCGCGGTGGAAGCGCTCCCGGGTGCCGCCCCAACGGTACCCCTGCCGGCCCCCGCGACAGCTGGTGTCGGCGACCTTGGTGCCGACTTGTGGCAGAGCTCCGAAGTCTCGCGACTGATGGGACTGATCCCGAAAATGCCGGCACCGGTCAGCGTACCTGCCCTCAGCGATCTGCAGCGACGCGTCCTGACGACAGCGGCGCCCAGTGCAGGGGCCAGCGGTACCGTTGACCCCTTGACGCCGATCCGAGCCGACAAGCTGCACCAAATGGGCTTCAATGACGCCGCGATGGGCCTGGCGTCGGCGACTCCTGTTACCGGCCCGATGGATCCGCAGGAAGCTGTCGAAAAGGCTCTGCTCGCCAACGACACCGCCTATGCCTGCCAGCAGGTGGATGCCCTTCAAGCTCGGCCTGAAGCGCCAAGCCTGTTCGTCCAACGCGCGGCCATCTACTGCCAGATCATGCGCGAGCAGAGCGATCCGGCTTCGCTCGGCCTGGATCTAATGCGCGAGCGCAACGATCCTGACCCCGCGACCAAGGATTTCATTGCCCTCGCCGCCCTTGCCAATGGCGAAACCAAGCGCGTGCCCAAATCCGTCGCCGTTCCCGACCCGCTCAATGTTGCCCTGATGAAAACCGTCGGCATGCCGGCACCCAACGCCATTGGTGCAGCGCCGATCGTGCCGGTCGGCGCTGGTGGCAGCGTCATGATCGCCCGGGATGTCACGCGTCCCCTGCCTGAGCGCGTCGCCGCGGCGGAACAGGCCTATAAATTCGGCCTCATCCCGGATCGCGAATTGGGCGATCTCTACATGCAGATGCCGTCCGGAATCGCTGATCCCGCCACGGCTATCGGGATGAGCGACACAGTGGAGTTGCGCGCTCAACTCTATCAGGCTGCTTATCGCGGCGGCGCACCGGCGCAAAAGGCGCGCGTGATTGACGCGGCCCTCAAGAAAGCACGCCAACGGGGCGATTACCTCAATCAGGCGCTCTTGTTCGGGCCGCTTGCCCGTGACATTGCGCCAGCCCGTGAACTTGGCTGGTTTGCGCCGGAAGCAGCGCGTCTCATGTTTGTGACCGGCCAGGCCGATAAGGGTGGCTATTGGCTGAACACGGTTGCTGCAAATCCCGGTGTCTTCACGGGGCCGGGTGAAAAGGAAGGGCTCGATCTCCTCGGCCGTGTCGCCGGCTTGCCGGGCGGCGGTGATCCAGTCGTGGCCTGGGCGAAGGCCAGCGGTACCACCAATCCGCGGATCGACTTGTTCTACGCCCTTCTTGCTGGCATCAACCAGCCTGTGGCGTCTGCGGTGGCAGGTGGTTTCCAGGCGGCACCGATCATTCCGCTTGGCTCCCCCAGCGCCGAGATCGTGGCTGCCGCCGCCGGCAAACGTCGCGGCGAGGCGCTTGTCTTGTCCCTCGTCGGCCTTGGCGGGGACCGCGCCATCGCCACCGATCCAGCCACCCTCGGTGCTGCCTTGCGCAGCATCGCCGATCTGGGGTTGGTTGAAGAATCGCGTCGCATCGCCCGCGAAATCGCCGCTCTTGCCGGCCTGTGACCATTTAACTCCGTGACTGAGAACGCCGCCCTTGGCGCCTTTTTCGAGATGCTGGCGGCGGAACGCAATGCCGCTACCAATACCCTCCTGGCCTATCGGTGTGATCTCGATGATGCCGCCTGCTTCCTGAAAAGTCGGCAATTGGGTCTTGCCGATGCCAGCACCGAGCAGCTTCGCGCCTATCTTGGCCACTTGGCCGATCAGGACCTCGCCACCCGGACCCAGGCACGGCGATTGTCGGCGCTGCGCCAATTCTATCGCTTCCTGGTCGAAGATGGCCGGCGCAAGGATGACCCGACCGCTGCTCTGGACGCGCCAAAGCTCGGCCAGCATTTGCCGAAGCTGCTGTCCGAGGCGCAAATGGGACAGCTGATCGAGATTTGCCGGGGTCTCGACGGTGCCGAGGGGGTACGGCTGCTGGCGATGATCGAATTGCTCTACGCGACGGGATTGCGGGTGAGCGAGCTGGTCAAGCTGCCGCTCGCTGTGATGCTGCGCGACCAGGCTTTTTTGACCGTCTGCGGCAAGGGGGGCAAGGAGCGTTTGGTGCCACTCAATCCGCCGGCAAAAGTCGCCATCGCCGCCTATCTCGGCCAGCGGCAGCGGTTCCTGCCAAAGGGTGCCACGTCCCCCTATCTGTTTCCCTCGCGCGGCAAGGAAGGGCATCTCACCCGGCAACGCTTTGGTCAGTTGCTGAAGGAGATCGGGATGAAAGCGGGCATCGACCCGGCTGCCATTTCACCCCATGTCCTGCGCCACGCCTTCGCAACCCATCTCCTCGACCATGGCGCTGACCTGCGCAGCCTGCAAAAAATGCTGGGGCACGCCGATATCGCCACCACCCAGATCTATACCCATGTCCAGCAGGAACGGTTGAAAACACTGGTCGAGGCGCACCACCCTTTGTCCAAATCAGCCAAATCCACACGACCAAGTCGTAAAATTTAGGCCGGATCGTGAATTTGTTGAAGTCTCGGCCTTGAGCGGCCAAAGAATGCCGCTCCCGGCACAGGCATTGTGCAGCGCAAAGGCAAGGATTGACAGCAGCCCGACCCCCGGGCCAATAACAAGTCAACCATCAGGGCAGGAAATGAACAGATGAGCTTCAAGATCGTCGAACAGGCACCCGCGCGTCTCAACCGCAGCGAACTGGCGGTGCCAGGTTCCCAGCCGCAATTATTTGAAAAGGCGGCAAAGTCGGCTGCCGATGTCATTTTCCTCGATCTTGAAGACGCTGTGGCGCCGGACGACAAGGCCCAGGCCCGGAAGAACATCATCCAGGCGCTTCACGATATCGATTGGGGCACCAAGCAGATGTCGGTGCGCATCAACGGCCTCGACACCCATTTCATGTACCGTGACGTCGTTGACGTGATCGAGCAGGGCGGTGAGCGCCTGGACCTCATCATGATCCCGAAGGTTGGCACGCCGGAAGACGTCTACGCCGTCGACATGCTGGTAACCCAATGCGAAGCGGCTGTCGGCCGCAAAAAGCGCATCGGTTTCGAGATGATTATCGAAACGGCCCTGGGCATGCAGAATGTCCATGCCATCTCGGCCGCTTCCAAGCGCAATGAGAGCCTGCATTTCGGCGTCGCCGATTACGCCGCCTCGACCAAGGCCAAGACCACCAATATCGGTGGCGCCAATCCTGCCTATTCGATCCTGACCGACAAGGACGAGAAGGGTGGCCGCGATGTGCATTGGGGCGACATGTGGCACTACGCCATTGCCCGCATGGTGGTGGCGGCCCGCGCCAACGGGCTGCGCCCGGTTGATGGCCCGTTCGGTGATTTTGGCGACGCTGATGGCTACAAGGCGGCCGGCGCCCGCGCCAATGTGCTGGGTTGCGAAGGAAAATGGGCGATCCATCCCTCGCAGATCGGCATGGCTAACGAGATTTTCAGCCCGGCGGAGGCTGAGGTGAAGAAGGCCGAGCGCATCATCGAAGCCATGGCCCAGGCCCAGAAGGAAGGCAAGGGGGCCGTATCCCTGGATGGGCGCCTGATCGATTTGGCTTCTATCCGTCAGGCCGAGGTGCTACTTGCCAAGGCACGTCAGATTTCCGGCGCCAAGTAACATCAGGTTACCGCGGTACCGGCCAGGGAGATAATTGCGAGAATGGCGACCTACCTCGAATTCGAGAAGCCGATTGCTGAATTGGACGGCAAGATTGCCGAACTGAAGCATGTGGCCAATGGTGGCGACATCAACATCGCCGAAGAAGTCGCCAAGCTGCAGGGGAAGACCGAGAAGCTGCTGAAAGCTACCTATGCCAAGCTGACCCCTTGGCAGAAGACGCTTGTGGCACGGCATCCGGAGCGGCCGCATTTCCGTGACTATGTTGCCGCTCTGGTGACCGAATTCGTGCCGCTCGCCGGCGACCGCGCCTTTGCCGATGATCGTGCCATCCAGGGCGGCCTTGGACGATTCCGCGGCCGCCCGGTGGTGATCATGGGTCATGAAAAGGGCAACGATACGCAAAGCCGCGTTCGGCACAATTTCGGCATGGCGAAACCCGAGGGTTACCGCAAGGCGATTCGCCTGATGGAACTGGCAGAACGCTTCGACCTGCCGGTGATTACCCTGGTGGATACGCCGGGTGCCTATCCGGGTGTCGAGGCATAGGCACGTGGCCAGGCGGAAGCTATTGCTCGCTCGATCGAAACCTGCCTCAAGATCAAGGTGCCGCTCGTTTCAGCCATCATCGGTGAAGGTGGCTCAGGCGGCGCCATTGCCTTGGCTGCCGCCAATCACATCATCATGCTTGAACATTCCGTCTATTCTGTCATCTCGCCGGAAGGCTGCGCTTCGATTCTGTGGCGCAGCGCGGAACAGGCCAAGGACGCGGCCGACGCTCTGAAGCTGACAGCAGAAGACCTCAAGCAACTGGGTGTCATCGACGAGATCGTCGCGGAACCGCTCGGTGGCGCTCACCGCGCGCGGGCCGACATGGCGACCCGTCTTGGCGATGCGCTGGAGGCCGCCTTGGCCAAGTTCGACAATCTATCCGGTGACGAGGTGCGCAGCGAACGCCGCCAAAAATTCCTCGACATGGGTCGGCAGGGTTTGAATGCCTGATCGACCCATGCGCACCGCCCGTCGGATCACCTTGACCATGGCTATGGTCGTGGCTGTGGCGCCCGCAATGGCTCAGGATGACATCCTGATGCTCGGCAATGCGGGCGGCATGAGCGGCTTTGAATTTGATAACGCGCGCATGAGCTTCTTCAATGAAGCCGATCGCGATGGCGATTTTGCTCTCTCGCCCGACGAGATAGGCCAGGCCATGGCGCATGGTGGATCGCGCCTGTTCGAGGGCACGGACCTCGATGGTGATGGCGTTATCAGCATCGATGAGTATCTTGAGCACGGCATTCAACTGTTCTCCAGCCTGGATGCCGACGGCGATGGTGTCCTTGGCGAGGACGAGATGTAGTCGTCCAGCCGGCCGCGCAGGGTTCGCCGCCGGCCGCCGTGTAACGTTGTGAAGGAGCCGCAAGGGCGGCACCACATGACGGAGACACTTTCGATGAAAAAATCCAATCGGCTCATGCTGTTGAGCGGTGTCGTTGGCTTGGTGCTGACGGCTGTGACCCCGGCTATGGCCGAGATGGGGCCGTGGGCGAATGCCGACACCAACAAGGACGGCAGCATCGACCGTGCCGAGTTCGATACGGGGCGCGCCACTCATTTCAAAGACCTGGATACGGACACCGACGGGTTCGTATCCGAGGCCGAAATGCAGGCGTTCCGGGACGCCCATCATGCCGAGATGGAAAGCAAGCATGGCGACATGTCGGCGAGGTTCCTGAAGCGCTTCGATGCCGATAGCGACGGCAAGGTGACCGCAGCCGAATGGCCCAAGGATGGTCGCATGACCTTCGCCGAGGTCGATGCGAATGCTGATGGTGCCGTCACGGCCGAGGAACTCGGCATCATGCGCAGCATGCGCGACGGCAAGCCCGGCGATGGCAAAGACGGGCTCGCACGTCTCGACACAGACAAGGACGGCAAGGTATCGGAGGCCGAATGGAATGCTCTGGGCGATAAGATGTTCGCGCGCCTTGACGACAACAAGGACGGCAAGATTGCTAAGGACGAACTGCCTAAGCATGGCAAGCATGGCAAGAAGCAGCCTGGTGTCGAACCGGTTCTGCCCTGAACCCGTTGCCGCTGACAACTGAACAGCCAAGAGACTGGCAAGATGCACGACGGCATGGCCATAATCGCTGCTCGGGACGACCCTGGTCCAAGGACCAGGGTCTTCACCTCCGGAGTGGCCTTGATCTTGTCACCAAGTGATCGACGTGTTGCCAATGATGATTCCGCCGCTATGGCGGATGATGACGATCGCCTGCTTTCCGGCATTGCCGCCGGTGACAGAACCTCTTTCGCGCAACTGCGTGAGCGGCATCTCAACCGGATCTTTTCACTGGCGCTCCGTGTCACCGGTTCGCGCGCCGATGCCGAGGATGCGGCGCAGGAGGCGTTCACCAGGGCGTGGCGCAAGGCATCGACATGGCGGCCGGGCGAAGCCAAATTCTCGACCTGGCTCTACCGGGTGACAATGAATTTGTGTATCGACGCGCGCCGCAAGCCTCGCGCTGACCAGCTCGACCCGGATCTGCCGGTGGTCGATCCGGCGCCTGGCGCTGAATCCGTGCTGCTGGCGCAAGAACAGGATCAACGGGTACGCGCTGCCATGGCAGCGCTGCCGGAACGACAGCGCGAAGCCATGGCGCTTTGTTACACGCTGGGTCTCAGCAATGCCGAGGCGGCGGCAACCATGGAGATTTCGGTGAAGGCCTATGAATCGCTCCTGGTGCGGGCCAAGCGGGATATCCGCGCCAGACTGGAAGGATCGGACCAATGACGCAACGCATGCAGGATGATGAATTCGAGGCAATGCTCGGCCGCGCCTTGCGGATCGAGGCAGCACCTGCCGGCATTGCCGAGCGAATTGGCGCCGGACCGCAGCGCGGCACCTGGCTCATGGCGTTGCTGTCGCCCTCGCGTATGGCTGCCAGCGCTGCCATGCTGTCGCTGGTGCTGGGCTTTGCGCTCGGCTGGGGAAATGCCACCGTGCCTGAAGATACGGATATGGATATTGCGGCGGTGCTCTATGCCGTCAACGATGTTGGAGATTTCTGATGACCCTTTCCGGAGCCAAGGCCAAATGGCTGCTGGGCGGTGCGATTGTCTCGCTTTGCCTCAACTTGTTCCTGGTGGGCGGCATGATCGCCGGTCGGGTGCATGGACCTATGGGTGGGCCTGAAGGCAAAGGTGGCGGCATGGTGATGGCCACTGTGCCGCACGAGCTTAAACCGATCATTCGTGAAAAGCTCAAGGCGCGCGGACCTGATTTCAAGATGGAACGCGACAAGATGCGCGAGATTCGCGTACGCGTTGCCGATGCGCTGGCAGCCGAACCGTTCGATGCGGCCAGGCTCGATGCGGCGCTGACCGAGCTTGAGCAATCCGCCGGGACCATGTTGCATCTTGCACAGCGGGGCCTGTCGCAGATCGCCGCCGAATTGACGCCGGAACAGCGGCAGCAATGGGCGGATGGCTGGCGAAAACTGGGACCGCGTCCCTAGTTGGAGCCGCGGCTTGGCGCCGCCGCGGAACATTCTCGGCAGCTGGAGTTATTCTGCCGCCTGATGCCGGCCGGTAACCGGCGTGGGTTGTGGTGCCTCGAACTTCGAGAGCAAAGCCGCGCGCTGGCTGCCCACACGCGCCATCGCCGCCTCCTTGACATGGCCGAAGCCGCGGATCTGCTCCGGTAGAGCGGCAAGCGCCACGGCGGTCGCATGGTTGGCGGCCGTGAGCTTGCCCAGCAGCGCACCGATCAGCTCTTCATACGCGACGATCATCTGCCGCTCGGTGCGTCGCTCTTCGCTGCGCCCGAAGATGTCGAAGGCGGTCCCGCGCAGGCCTTTCAATCTGGCGAGCAGGCCGAAGACCCCACATCATGCGCGGCCCGAATTCCTGCTTCTTGAGATGACCCGTCACCGCATCGCGCTTGGCCATCAAGGGCGGCGCCAGGTGGAAATGCAGTTCGTAATCGCCGTCGAAGCGGTCGCGGATTTCCTCCAGGAAGCGCCCGTCAGTATAGAGCCGCGCCACTTCATATTCGTCTTTGTAAGCAAGCAGCTTCGCATAGCTCCAGGCGACGGCCTTTGCCAAGGCGTCGCTGCCGGGCATGACGACTGCTTCGGCGGCGGCGACGCGGTCGACCAGCGCCTGGTAGCGCGTGGCCAAGGCCGCATCCTGGTAGTCGGTAAGGTGCCTGCGGCGATGGGCGACGATGTCGGTCAGCGTCTCGGGAACGCTTTCCTCCGCCCGCGCCGGTGCGGCGGCACGTTCCACCGCACCGAGGTCGAGGGCTGCCTGCCGGCCCCAGGCGAAGGACTGTCGGTTGCTCTCGACCGCGACGGCATTGAGCTTGATCGCTTGGTCGATGGCGGCGGCACTCACCGGAATGAGGCCGCGCTGATAGGCATAGCCCAGCATGAACAGATTGGTGGCGATGGAATCGCCCATCAGGGCCGTGGCGATGCGGGTGGCGTCGATGAATTCGATGGCGCTGGCACCGACGGCCTTGGTGAGAATCTGCTTGAGATCGCCGGCCGGGAAATTCCAATCCGCGTCGCGGGTGAAATCGCCGGTCGCAATCTCATGCGTGTTGATCAGCGCCTTGCTTCGGCCCACATCCAATTTGGCCAGCGCATCGAAGGAACCGGAGACGACGATATCGCAACCCAGCAGCAGATCGGCATTACCGGCCGCGATGCGCGTCGCGAAGATATCGCCGGGCTTGGCTGATAGGCGCACATGGCTGAAGACGGCTCCTCCCTTCTGCGCGAGGCCCGCCATGTCCATCACCGAGCAGCCCTTGCCTTCGAGATGGGCCGCCATGCCGAGGAGGGCGCCGATGGTGACGATGCCGGTGCCGCCGACGCCGGTCACCACGATGTTATAGGTGCGCTCGAGGCTCGGCAGCGTCGGCTCCGGGAAATCCGCTGCATCGAGCTTCTTCGGGTGGGGCTTGCGCAACGCGCCGCCATGGATCGTCACGAAGCTCGGGCAAAAACCCTCGACGCAAGAGAAATCCTTGTTGCAGCTCGACTGGTCGATCTGCCGTTTGCGCCCCAGGGCCGTCTCGGCCGGCGCAATGGCAACGCAATTGGACACCTTGCCGCAATCGCCGCAACCTTCGCAGACACGTTCATTGATGAAGGCGCGCTTGGGCGGGTCGACCATCAGCTTGCGCTTGCGCCGGCGGCGCTTTTCCGCAGCACAGGTCTGGTCAAAGATGAGCACGGTGACGCCTGGAATGACGCGCAAGTCGCGCTGCACGGCATCGAGCCGGTCGCGGTGATCGATGCTGGTGCCGCCGGGGAACTGGTTGTCCGATCCGTATTTCTCCGGCTCGTCGCTGAGGATCGCGACGCGCCCCACACCTTCGGCGGCGACCTGCTGGGCCACCATGGCGACGGAGAGCGGCCCGTCCATCGGCTGGCCGCCGGTCATGGCGACGGCGTCATTGAACAGGATCTTGAAGGTGATGTTGACCTTGGCCGCCACTGCCGCGCGGATGGCGAGGAGGCCCGAATGGTAATAGGTGCCGTCGCCCATGTTCTGGAAGACATGCTTGGTCTTCGAGAAGGGGGCACGGCCGATCCAGGTGCCGCCTTCGCCACCCATATGGGTGAAGGTCGAGGTTTTGCGGTCCATCCATTGCGACATGAAATGGCAGCCGATGCCAGCGAGCGCCACGCTGCCCTCGGGCACCTTGGTTGAGCTGTTATGCGGGCAGCCGGCACAGAAGTAAGCGATGCGCTTGATCGGCGGGTTGAAGCCCTTGAGGGCCGCTTCCTTGGCGTCGAGGAATTTCAGCCGCTCGGTGATGCGCGGGCTGGTGAGATAGCGCTCGATCCTCTTGGCGATGACGCGGGCGATGCGGGCCGGCGTCAACTCGTCGGCGGAGGGGAGTATCCACTCGCCGCTCTCGTCGAACTTGCCGATGACGCGCGGGCGGACGTTCTCGTTCCAGTTATAAAGCTGTTCCTTGAGCTGGTTCTCGATGAGGGCGCGCTTTTCCTCCACCACCAGGATTTCCTCGAGCCCCTCGGCGAACTGGCGGATGCCGTTCCGCTCCAATGGCCAGGTCATGCCGACCTTGTAGAGGGAGAGGCCGATCTCGCGGGCGTAATCCTCATCGATGCCGAGGTCTTCGAGCGCCTGGCGCACATCGAGATAGGATTTGCCGCAGGTCACGATGCCGAAGCGGCGCTTAGGCCCGTCGATCACCGCCTGGTTGAGGTTGTTGGCGCGGGCATAGGCGAGGGCGGCATAGAGCTTGTATTTGTGGAGCCGCATCTCCTGCTCGAGCGCCTGGGCGGTGGCGAAGGGCGAGGCGGGGAGGCGGATGTTGAGCCCATCCGCCGGCATGTCGAAATCGGTGGGGATGTTGACGTGGAACCGCTCCGGATCGAGCGAGACGGAACCGGAGCTTTCGGCCGTGTCGGCCACCACCTTCATCGCCACCCAGCAGCCGGAATAGCGCGACATGGCCCAGCCATGGAGGCCGTAATCGAGGATTTCCTGCACGCCCGACGGGTTGAGGACCGGAATCCCCGCATCCATGAAGGCATATTCGCTCTGATGCGCGGTGGTCGAGGATTTGCAGGTATGGTCGTCGCCAGCGAGCAGCAGCACGCCGCCATGCTTGGCGGAACCGGCGAGATTGCCATGGCGCAGCACGTCGCCGCTCCGGTCGACCCCCGGGCCCTTGGCGTACCACATGGCAAAAACGCCGTCATATTTGCTGTCGCCGAACAAGTCGCTCTGCTGGCTGCCCCAGATGGCGGTCGCCGCCAGATCCTCGTTAACGCCGGGTTGGAACTGAATGTGGTGCCGGTCGAGGAAGCTCTTGGCCTGGGTGAGGGCGAGGTCGATGCCGCCCAGAGGCGAGCCACGATAGCCGGTGACATAGCAGGCGGTGTTGAGCTTGGCGCGCTCGTCGCGGCGGCGCTGCATCATCGGCAGCCGCACCAGGGCCTGGAGCCCGGTGAGATAGACACGGCCCGTATCAATTTCTGTATTTGTCGTCGAGCGAGACGGTGGCGAGTTTCGTCAAGGAAGCAGCCTCCACAGGCAGAAGATGGGGCTTCGCGCGGCCCGTTTCCAGCGACGATCTTCCGATTCCGCCACCTTGTCCAGGGACTTGCGGCGATGCTGGCGAAGTAGTTCGATTTGGTCGCGTTGTCGCGGGCGTGATAGCGTGAAATTGCGTGCCGGCCGACAAAACGGCACGACTATTGTTGCTGCAATGCAGTCGGCATGAAGGGCGGAACCAAGGATGTCGGATCAACCGAGCAAGAGTTCCGGGCGCTATGATGTGCTGGGTCCGCATTTTGCCGCCCGGGAGAGACTTCTGGCCGGCGCTGTCGCGGCCGGCGCCGCCTATGCGGTCTTGTGGTTCCAGGGCATTGCCGGTCCGCTGCTGGTGGCGCTGGCGTGGGATTTCGGCGCCGTCATCTACCTGCTGCTCACCTGGGTGATGATGTTGCGCTCGACCACCGAGCATATTGCGCGCCGCGCCCGACTGCTCGACATAAGTCTCGGCGAAATCGTCGCCCTCACGGTACTTGCCGCCGCGTTCAGCCTCTATGCCGCCGCCGGTGTGCTGGGAGCTGCGAAGGCACAGGCGGATTTCAGCAAGGCGCTCTTCCTGGCGGTCGGTGTCGGCACCATCATTCTGTCCTGGTTCTTCGTGCACACCCTGTTCGCGGTCCATTACGCCCATGAGTTCCACGACGAGGACCGTGAGGAGGTTGGCAAGCCCCGCGGTGGCCTGGACTTTCCGGGGGAAAAGCAACCCGATTATTGGGATTTCGTCTATTTCGCGGCGGTCATCGCCATGACCTGCCAGGTCTCGGATGTCAGCGTCGACAGCCGCGCCATGCGCCATCTGGTGACGGCCCATGGCATCATCAGTTTCTTTCTCAACACGGTGATCGTGGCCCTGGCCGTCGGGATCGCCGCCAGCTTGATCTGAGGGACCATCATTCATGAAAGCGCGCGACCATTTCCTCACCACCTCGCTCGATGACTTGCTGACCCCGGGCGAAACCGGCGACGGCTTTGCGCAAGCCCTGGGGCTGCTGCAGCGCGTGGCGGCCGAGGTCCCGGGCTATGGCCAGATCCTGAAAGAAAAGGCGATCGACCCGGCTGCGATCCGCAGCCCGGCCGATTTCGCGCGTCTGCCGCTGCTCGACAAGGCGAATTACATCCGCCGCTTCAGCCAGGACGAGGTGGTGTTCGGCGGCGATCGCGGCCGCTGCGATTTCTACGCAGTTTCTCCGGCTCGACCGGGGAACCCACCTTCTGGCCACGCGCGGCGGCCGACGAATATCCGATCGCCGTCCGCTTCGAGCAGGTCTTCCGCGACATGTTCCGGGCGCATGAAAAGCGCACGTTGGCGGTCGTGTGCTTCGCCATGGGTACCTGGGTGGGTGGCATGTTCACCACTTTCTGCCTGCGCGCGCTGGCCGAGAAGGGATACCGGGTGATGATCGTGACGCCCGGCAACAAGCCTGACGAGATACTCAACAATGTGGCGCGCCTGGCGCCGGATTTTGAGCAGACGGTTCTTCTCGGCTATCCACCGTTCCTGAAGGAGGTGATTGATGCCGGGAGGGCGCGTGGTCTCGATTGGAGTCGATTCAACCTGAAGCTGGTCCTGGCGGGCGAGGTGTTCAGCGAGACCTGGCGCGAATTGGTGGCGGAGCGGGCCGGTGTCGACGACCTCACTCATTTCGCAGCCTCGCTCTATGGCACGGCGGATGCTGGCGTGCTCGCACAGGAGACACCGCTCTCGGTCGCGATCCGCCGGTTCCTTGCCAAGCATTCTGATGTCGCGCAGGAGATCTTCGGCGAGGTCCGCCTACCTACTCTGTGCCAATACGATCCCGCGAATCGCTATTTCGAGGCCGTGGACGGGACGCTTGCCTTCTCCGGCGACAATGGCGTACCGCTCATCCGCTACCACATCGCCGACCGTGGCGGCATCCTGCCCTATGCCGACATGCGGGCACGCTTGGCCAAGGCCGGCTTCGATCCAAAGAGTGCTGGCGTCACGGCACAACGCCGGCAGCCCTTCGTCTGGGTCTTCGGACGCGCCAATTTCACGGTTTCCTATTTCGGCGCCAACATCTTCCCGGAAACGGTGAGCCTGGGCCTTGAACAGCCAGCCGTGCGCGGCTTCGTCACCGGCAAGTTCGTGATGGAGGTGAAAGAGGGGCTTTCAGGCAAGCCGGCCTTTGCACTGGCGGTGGAGTTGGCGGAAGAAGTTGCCAAGTCGGAAACGATCGCAGACGCGATATCGCATTCTGTCATGACCGTCTTACGGCAACTCAACAGCGAGTTTGCGAATTATGTCCCGGGCGATCTACAAAAACCGATCGTGACACTATACGCGCGAGCCGATCCGACCTACTTTCCGGCCGGCGTCAAGCATCGCTACAGTCGGTGAAGCCTAGGTCCGCTCATACAGTTTGGCGATGCTTTGGCCCCATTTCTCACGGATCTTGTGTCGCTTGATCTTCATGCTGGGGGTGAGCAGGCCATTGTCGATGGTGAAGCCTTCCGGCAGCAGGGCGATGCGGCGAATTTTTTCGAGTGGCGACAAGCTGCCGTTTACTCGGTCGACCACGCCAACCAGTGCCTTGTGAAACGCCGCATTGCCGACAAGGTCCGCCAGTTCGGCTTTGCCGCCGTTCCTGGCTGCCCACTCCCGTGCAAAATCCTCATCCGGCACGATCAGTGCCACCAGATGCGGATGCTTGTCAGCATGCACCATGGCTTGGGCAATTTCCGGCTGCAGCACAAGGAAACCCTCTACCCGCGCCGGTGAAACATTATCTCCGCCGGAAAGCACGATAATGTCCTTCTTGCGGTCGGTAATTTTGAGGTACCGGTCTTCGTCGAACTCGCCGATATCTCCGGTGTGCAGCCAGCCGTCGACCACGGCCTTGGCGGTAATCCGGGTCGCGCCAGTAACCGTTCGCGACTGCCCGCGCACCAGAATTTCGCCATCCTCGGCGATGCGGCCCTCGAGCCCTCGAAGATCGGCCCTACCGTATCGATCTTGATCTTGCTCGGCATGTTGGCGCTGATGACCGGCGAGGCTTCCGTCTGGCCATAGCCCTGCAGCAGCCGCACGCCCAGCGCCAGGAAGAACACGCCGATTTCGTAGTTGAGCGCGGCGCCACCGGAGACGAAGGCCTTCAACTGCCCGCCGAACCGCTGCTGCACCTTCCTGCGGACCAGAAGGTCGCAAAGCTTGTTGAGGATCCGCTCGCCGACGCTGAGCGAACCTGGATGTTCATATGCTTTGCGGCCCAGGCGATAGGCGAGCCAGAAGAGTTTCTGCCGCAGTTTCGGTGCTTTGGTGAGACCACGCAGGATTTTCGCGTGGATCGCCTCATAGAGGCGCGGCACCGCCGTCATGATGGTTGGCTTGACCTCGGCCATGTTGTCGACCAGCCGCTCGATGCTCTCGGCATACCAGATCTCGGCACCAATCGAGATGGGCAGGAATTGGCCCGCCGTATGCTCATAGGAATGCGACAGCGGCAGGAACGACAGGAACCGATCGTTACCGAGTCCCACATCCAGCAGCAGGCGATAGGCGCCCTTGATGTTGCAGAGGATCGAGCCATGGCTGAGCATGACGCCTTTTGGTACGCCGCCCGTGCCGGAAGTATAGATGATGCAGCAGGTCTCGTGGCGCTTGAGCGCACTCAGGCGATACTCGATCTCGGCATCGTTATGGCCATAGTCCATGGCCTCGCCCCAGGAGAATTGCCGGAATGGCATCTGCGCCGTCTTGTCTACGGCATCCATGCTGATCAGGAATTTGAGATCCGGCGCCTGCAAGGCAGCCGGCAGCAGGCGATTGGCGATGGCACCGCCGGAGATGATGACCCCCTTGGCCCCGCTATGGGTCAGGATATGACGGTGGTCTTCCGACGTGTTGGTTGCGAAGGCAGGCACGGTGACGGCGCCGGCACTCATGATGGCGAGATCGGCAATCAACCATTCTGGTCGATTCTCCGCGACAAGGGCCACACGGTCGCCCGGCATGACCTGAGGGTCACCAGGCCACAGGCCAGGGCCCGATCTGCCGCGCAGTCTCCGCCCAGTCGGTCGGGGACCCAGGCCGCATCGTTCCGATGGTAGGTGAGGGGCCGATTGCCCAGCTTTTCGGCTTGATCGAAGAACAAGCGCGGCAGGCTTGGAATCCGGTCATAATCCATCTTTCTGGCCGCTCCCCTGGACGGTTGATGGGCGCTTGGCGCGCGCCGCTGAATCCCCATAAAGGGGACCATGACGCAATCGCATGCGAGAGCGAGAAAATTTATGACTGCTGCACCTGCGAAAGCTGTGGATAAAGCCGATCTTGGCCCCCTGCCAAACTGGAATCTGGCCGACCTCTATGCCGGCACCAGCGATCCGGCCCTGGAGCGCGATCTCAAATCCCTGGCGACGCTATCTGGCGAATTCAAGCGCGCCTATGAAGGCAAGCTGGCCGGCCTCAGCGGCGCCGACCTTCTTGCGGCGCTGACAGCCTATGAAAAGATGCAGGACCTCGCCGGCCGGGTCGGCTCCTACGCCCAGCTTGCCTATGCCGGGAACATGACCGATCCGGAACTGGCGCGATTCCAGCAGAACATCTCCGAACGCCTCAACCAGATTTCGGTCGAGACGTTGTTCTTTACGCTCGAACTCAATCGCATCGAGGATTCCGTCCTCGCCAAGCAGCTCGCCCACGGACCGCTGCAACGCTATCAACCCTGGCTCGATGCCGTACGTGCCTTCCGTCCGCACCAGCTTTCCGACGAGGCCGAGCGGCTGCTGCATGAAAAGTCGATCACTGGCCGGCAAGCCTGGAACCGTATGTTCGACGAGACCATGGCGGATCTCCGTTTCGACGTGAATGGCGAGAAGCTCACCAGCAACGAAGTTCTCAACCTGCTGACCGACCGTGACGGCACCAACCGCAAGGCGGCTGCAATGGGTCTTGCGAAGGGTCTCAAGGACAATCAACGCATCTTTGCGCTGGTCACCAACACGTTGGCCAAGGACAAGGAGGTCGAGGACAAGTGGCGCAGCTTTGCGCGACCCGTGTCCTCCCGCAATCTCGCTAACCAGGTCGAAGACGAGGTTGTCGATGCGCTGGTGACGGCGGTGAAGGTCAGCTATCCCAAGCTCAGCCATCGTCATTACAAACTGAAAGCCAAATGGATGGGCGTCGACGCCCTCGATTTCTGGGACCGTAATGCGCCGCTGCCGCGCGATGACGACCGTCTCATCCCCTGGGCCGAGGCCACCAAGAGTGTCCTCGACGCCTATCACGAATTCTCGCCAGAGCTGGCCAAGGTCGGAAAGCAGTTCTTCGACAAGAACTGGATCGATGCGCCGTCACGGCCGGGCAAGGATCCGGGCGCCTTTGCCCATCCGACCGTGCCATCGGCCCATCCCTATCTGCTGCTCAACTATCATGGCCGCACCCGCGATGTGATGACGCTGGCCCATGAACTCGGTCATGGCGTCCATCAGGTCCTGGCCGGGCCGCAGGGCGCTCTGCTCGCCGACACGCCGCTCACTTTGGCGGAAACGGCCTCTGTGTTCGGCGAGATGTTGACCTTCCAGTCCCTGCTCGCGCGCGAGAAGGACCCGGCCAAGCGGCGCATCCTGCTCGCCGGCAAGGTCGAGGATATGCTCAACACCGTCGTGCGCCAGATCGCCATGCACAATTTCGAAACGGTGCTCCATGCCGAGCGCCGGTCAGGCGAGGTGATGCCGGTGCGCATTGCGGAAATATGGTTGGAGACCCAGCGTGAAGCCCTGGGCAGCGGTATCAAGCTCGATAAGGACAGCGCCTATGGCGTCTATTGGTCCTATATTCCGCATTTCATCCATGTGCCTTTCTATGTCTATGCCTATGCCTTCGGCGATTGCCTGGTGAATTCGCTCTATGCGGTCTATCGCGGCGCCAATGAAGGCTTTGCCGAGAAGTATCTCGACATGCTGCGGGCGGGCGGCACCAAGCGGCACAAGGAATTGCTGGCACCCTTCGGGCTCGATGCCGCTGATCCTGCCTTCTGGTCGAAGGGCCTTGGTGTCGTCTCCGGCTTCATCGACGAGCTGGAGGCGATGTGAGCAAGCGGGACCTGATCCCGCGCGAGTTCGAAGATCTCCTGACACCCGCCGGCCGCAGAATTCTGGGCGGCAAGGCGGAGATTTGCGGCGCTTTGGCTGATCCCAGGCGCCGCTTCCTCGCCCTCGACGGCATGATCTCCAAGAGCAAGGCAGAGAGTTTACGCCGCGCGTTGGAGGAGCATCTGCGTCCCTTGCTGTCGCCGATGAGCGATCCGATCCCGCCGGAAACGATCTGGGAGATGAAGCACAATTACGAGGAATGGCTGCCCAAGACGGTGCGCGTCAGCACCGCCTATATTGAGCGCAAGCGTGATGCCGCGTCGCTGCGCGCGCAGGAGCTGGGTGTCGTCGACCTGCTGAAATCGGAAAGTCTGGCGGCGTTTGCCGAACAGCTTGTCGGCCGCAACCTCGACCGCAAGAGCGGTCAGCAGGTTCTCTGCTACGGTCCCGGTGACTATGCCGGTCCCCATAACGATCATCACCCAGAGAATGCGCGCGCGGCCGGCGGCTATCTCGACCTCCATCTCTCCCTTGCTTCGAAGGCAGTCGAGCATCAGTATCTCGTCTACGCCAAGGGCGGGCATTTCACCGAGATGGTGCCGGTGAGCGGCCTTGGCTTCCTCACCATCTATCGGCTGCCGTTCTGGCACTATACGACGCCGCTGCAGGCAAAGCCTGGCAAGGCAGCAAACGCACGGCGGTGGGTACTGTTGGCGACGTATCTTTATGCCAAGGAAGCCAGGAAGAGGTCGGCATAGATCGTCCCACATCTCTGCGCTAGCATCCGGCAAATTTCTCAGAATCGGGTAGGTGATCATCATGAGTGGCGCGGACAGCCAGAAGCAATTCGTCCTCGAATGGGTGGCGAACCACGCGCAGGACCTTTCCGACTGGCACCAGATCATCTGGCACTTTGCCGAGCCCGCTTTTCGCGAATACAGATCCTCCGCCTGGTATGTCGAGAAGCTGCGGGCCGAGGGATTTGAGGTCGAGGCCGGGTCCGGGGGCATGCCGACGGCCTTCATGGCAACTTGGAAGAACGGCAACGGACCCACCATCGCCACCTATGTCGAATATGACGCCGTCCCCGGCAATTGCCAGGCAGCCAGCACGAAACAGGAGCCGCGCAAAGGCCTCTCCAAATATGCGCCCGGTCATACCGACCCGCATTCGGCCCTCGGCATGAGCGCATTCGCCGGAGCGCTTGCGACCAAGGCCGCCATGGAGAAGTACGGCATCACCGGCACGCTCAAGGTTTTTGGTGAGCCGGCCGAGAAGGTCCGCGCATCGAAGCCGATCCACGCCGCCAAGGGCTATTATGACGACCTCGATGCCGCGGTCTCGTTCCATCCCGCCTATATGCTGCCCATGGTCAACACCACGATCTGGGATACGCATTGCGGTGTCGGCTACAACTACATCTATACCTTCACCTGTGAGACACCTCAGGATTGGATCGCGTCGGACAAATACAGCCCGATCCCGCAGAACCATCTCGCGGCCCGCGCGCCCGGTGCCAACGACGCCTTGATGCATTTCTATTCGCTGAACGAAAGCCTGCGCCGCTCCATGCTGCCCTTCACGGGCCTGTGGAGTTTCAACGAGGCGATCCTCACCGCAGGGCAGGCGACCGCCGACAACCTCACGCCCCAGATCTCGCAGATCAATTACATGCTGCGGACTGATTCCGTGGAGCAGGCGGAGATCATCAGCAATGTGATGGACAACAACGCCGCGGCCGCCGCGCTGGCGACCTTCTGCAAATGGAAGAAGACCTGGGTGGCTAAGAGTCGGCCGGGCCTTGCCAATCATGTGATCTCGCAGGCGACCTATGACAATCTGGCGCTGGTCGGCGCTCCGCAATGGGGCCCCGCCGCCATCGAGGTTGCGCAGGAAATGCAGCGCAATCTCGGCCTGGAACCGATGGCGAGACCGTTCCTGCCGGCAACCGAGGAACTCATCTCACCGCAGGAATGCGAGCGCCTGATGCGCAAGCAGATGCCGGAATGGCAGCAATACCTCACCTCGGACGATTACCCCGATTACACCTGGCATTGCCCGACCGTGCGCCTCATCGTGGCGCGGCCGATGCTCTCGGCGCCCAAGGGCTATACCTATCCGGATTGGGTGGCCAACGCCCTGGGCGGCATTCCCGCCACGATCGATCCGATGATCCAGAGCGCCGGCAAGACCATCGCTGCGACCTTGCTCGACCTTTTCACCAAGCCGGATCTGCGCGCGGCCGCCAAGGCCGAGTTCGATGAGCGCACGGGCGGTGGCATCGGCGGCAGCAAGTGGATGGCGCCGTTGCTGCCCAAGGACTTCAAGGTTCCGCACCAATATCGCTGGCCGGAGTACATTACCACCGCGCGCGGCGAGGAATGGACCATCCCCTACCGCGATGATGAGTGACCTCTAGCCGAGTTTTTCCTTGAGCGCCGCGATGTGCTCGGGCCCGATGCCGCAGCAGCCGCCGATGATGTCGGCGCCGCGCTTCTGCCAATCCTCGGCGAAGGCGAGATAGCCCTTGGGATCGAGATCCGTACGGATATCACTCAGCGTGCCATTCGCTTCCTCTTCCTCGTTCCGCGGTGGGAAGGCGTTGGCATAGCAGCCGACCTTGATGTTGGCGCCGAGCCGTTTCAACGTCGCCCTCGCAACGTCGATGGCTGTTCCCATCACTTCCGGCTGGCTGCAATTGAAGAGGAGGGCAGCCGCCCCCAGTTCATGCGCGAGCTCCGCTGCCGCGGCCACGGTCTCGCCGGAGCGGAGGCGCGGATTGGCGGGATCGGGATGTTCGTCGTGCAGGGTGAATGACAGCCACAACGGTTTGGTATCGCCTTTGAGGCCTTTGGCCACTTCGCGGGCTTCATCCAGGGCGCTCTGTGTTTCGGCGAGCCACAGATCGACATGGGGCTTCAGTCCGACGATGAGCGGCATCAACAGGCCCTGCGCCTGCGCGGCATTGAAAAGGTCGGGCCGGTAGGACCCGAAGAGCGGCGGCAGCGACCCCGCAACCAGTACTTTCTTGCCCGAGTCCGTCGCCGCTTGGCGGGCGAGGCGCCCGGCGAGGTCGGCCAATTCCTGGCCCCGCGCGGCAAAACGCGCTTCGCCGATATGGTACGGCACCACCGCGTAGGAATTGGTGGTGATCACCTCGGCGCCGGCCCTGATGAAAGCGGCATGCGCCTGGCGCACAAAATCCGGCCCCTCCAGCAGCGCAAGCGCCGACCATTCCGGCTGTTTGAACGGCGCCCCCATCCGGTTCAACTCGCGGCCCATGCCGCCATCAAGCAGGGTGATATGGCCCGCGTTCGTCATCGGGGAACCTCGTACTGGTCATGTTTCGGGGCGGATTTGGAGCGGGTGAAGGGAATCGAACCCTCGTCGTAAGCTTGGGAAGCCAATTCGGACAACGGCAGATGACGGTGTTCTTCGTTAAGGTATTGAAAATTAACATATACTGTTACCGCTGTTTACCGACTTCTACCTTGAGTTACCGAATTATCTGTCACAAATCGTCACAGAATAATCAAGCGGAGGCTGCTTCTGACAACTATCTCTCCCTTTGAAGCCCCTGCAGTCGCGGGGCAAGCAATCAGGAGACACGCCGATGTTCACGTTTCAGCTTTCGCTTTTTACCATTCTCATTGCTCTCGCCATCATTGCAGCGCTGGTCGCCAGCCTTGCATTTGGCCTCTGGTATCTTTTCAGAATGCTTCGCTTTGGGCAATACAAACAGGCCGTCGCAAGCGGTACCGACGCTCTAAAGGAGGTGACGGCCGAAGCTGCGGAAACTGTCAGGAAGGCGACATCCGACAATAACGACGCTGTGCTTGAACTCGTTCGTCAGCTTCAAACCGTTCGGGAGGGCATCGAAAATCTCGCGCCTGCCGACATTCGGACCGCGCTGGACCGATTGGCAAAACTTCATGCCAAAGACATGACAGAGGGCTATCTCGACCGATTGAAAAAAATGAAAGAGAAGATCGACCTATATCAAATCTGGTTGCGTGCCTTGACCGGTGGCCAAAACGAGCTCAGCCAAGCTGCTCGGCGGGGGTTTCCTGAGGAGATGCCGGAAGACCTCGCGGGACGCATCGAAGGCCTCGTTTCGCAGCGATGGCGCGGTGGAATCAATGGCCGAAAACCAACAACCTCCTATTTGTCCTGATAGATAGCCGGTCAACGGACCAGTTCTCCAACGAGAAAATCCAATTGATCGGCGAGCCGACTCGGCGTTGCCATGCCGAGCCGGCTTAACTCTGCATGGAGTAACTGGGCTTCGTCGAGAATGTCAGTGGCTTGCTGACGATCGGCCTCAGCTTGGCCGGCGACGAATTCCGTGACTTCATGTGCCAACCTTTTTACGGAGCGTTGGACATGGCGGTCGAATTGAATGAGGGTTGAAGCCGCTGGCTGCATCATGCCCAGGAATCGGGCATGTACTCCTGCGGGGACGCCAGCGCCGAATTTGGCGCGTAGCATGCCATTGGGAGAGAGGCGGAGATTGCTAACATCGCGTCGGAGGATGCCTGCGCTGCCGATCCGAAGCGCACGCTGCCGTTCCGCTTCCTGCTTCATGGAAAGACGAAGCCGGGCGGGGTGGATATGGATGGCGCCGGTGACGGAGCGTGGGCGTCCACGAGCGAGGCCAAGAGGAGCCATCGCCGCAGCATAATCATTCTGAAGGGCGGCGAAGGATTTGCGTGATTTGCCAAATGCTTCGCGATGCGAGACTTCGCATTTATCGCGCCCGCCCCGCGTTCGGCGATGGGCGACAGGAACCAGGAAAACGTCAAGGTGGGGAGTTGATTCGTCGAGGTCAAGGCGCCAAGCTGCTATCTGCTGAGGCCATCTTTGATTTATCCAAGCGAGATTTGTGTTCAACCAGTTCTCTAATTTGTCGACTTCGTAGGTGTTGAAAGAGTCCGGCGCATCTGGCCGGAAATACGACGCCGACGCTGTCAACAATAGATGCGACCCAACTGGCGCACCCTTTCGGTTTGTTGCGCCATGATGCTTTCGAACGGCTTCGATGCAGGATCGCAAGTCACGCGGATCGCCGCTCCAATCGGAGCCGTAGCGATTCAATGACGAACGCGACTTGTCGATATGGTCGGTGTCACCACCCTCACGACGACCATGTCGGGCCATAGCCGATACTGCGGACCAGCCTTTCAATGCTTTGACTCTTAAGATTGCGTAAGCCGGGTTCGTCATCGGAGCCTCCGGCAAAGACATATAGAGGCGAAATCTTAGGGACGCTGCCCCTCCGCTCTTCAATCGCTTTCCGCCCACCTTCCTTCGAGCAGGCGGTTCCCCGCGAAATCGGTTTCCGTTTGCCACCCCGTCCTCGCCGGAACGCAACGCCACTGCCGATGCAGTGACGAAGCAATAAGCGAGGAAGACATGGCGAGTCCCTATCTTGAACTTCCAGTAAGAACCTTGGCGGAGGCCGTTGCCGATATTGAGCGCGATCGGTTGGCCACTGCCGGCAACATGGTACAGGACGTGCGAAAGCTGGAAACGGGCGTCAAGGTGAATGAGCCTGAAAAGACAGGAGAAGGTTAAGAGGCGTTACCTACTAGCGTTTTTCATCTGCGATGAAAAACGAGGGGCCGGCCTGCGCCGGCCCCGATCTTGCCCTTGCGGCGCTTAGGCCGCCACCACGTCGTCATTGGCCGGCTGTTCGGCCGGTTCGGGTTTTGCCCCGGTGTTGCCGACGTTGCTCGCGACGATAACAGTCGTAGGGAGTGTCGGCACCAGAGAGACGAGCTTCGACTTTTTGTCGTAATCAAGCTGACGATTCGGCCCCTTCGCCAGCTTGTCCCTGGCGCGTTCGGCGGCGACCCGGCCGGCCTCATCGATGGCGAAGCCCAGGGCCTTTAGGCTGGTGCGGACATCTGACCAGTCCACGGGCTTGGGAATGGCGGTCACGATGTTGAGGATGGCTTGATCGAGCGTCAACGAGGCGGGAACCGCCGAGAGCGGAACTTCGCCGAGTTGCTCAATCATGATGCAGGCGGTTTCCGGATCGCCAAAGCTATCCACGCCGACCACGACGGCTTCGCGGCGCGCAACGAAACGAGCACCGTTTTTGCCACGTCGCATCTTGCCAACTTCGAGGATGGTCAGATCTCCGTCCGACCAGCAATCGAGCCGCACATCCAGTTTGGCATTGAGCGCCGCTGCACCGCGCGGACCGCGACCCTCATCCTTTCCGAAGTGATGCACGAGAAGAATCGCGCATCCGAGCTTCTTGGCGATCCAGCGCAATGCCAGATTGACTTTTCGCATCTCGGTATTGGAGTTTTCTTCAATGTTGCCGAGATAGTCGGCAAGCGTATCGAAGACGATGATCCCGAATTTGAGATTGTTCTTGCTCTCGAAAGCGCGGACGGTTTCGACGAACTGCTTGACCTGTTCGGCATCATCGAACCCAAATCCCTCCTCGCAGTAAGCAATTTGCGAACTCGCGATTTCGTTGTGATGGCCGAGCCATGCCTTTTCCGCAGCCTCGACCGCATCAGGGCCCTCCGCGCAGCAGTAGAGCACGGGGGTCGCGGTGGTCTTCCGGCCGAACCACGGCCTGCCACGCACCACGCTTTGAGTGAGATGGATGACGCTGGTCGACTTCCCGGCGTTCGAACCGCCGACCATCATGGCGATATCGCCGACGCGCAGCACCGCTTGGATGACTGACGTTTCCGTTCGACGCGGCGGTCGTCCGTTGGAGAGATAGAGGTTGTACGACGGCTTGTTGGCCCGTCGCGCTGAAGTTCCCTTCGACATGTGGCTTTCCTTTCGCAGCCAGTTTCCGGCGACGTTGCCGGGTCGCTAAGTGATATTGTTCCGTTTTCGGAACTCGGCTCGCAATTTGGAATTTTTTGCGGTGGAGTGATCAGAACAGAACAGCCCCCTTAAGGGGGCTGTTCTGTTCTGGGTGGTCCAGGAGCCGATTTGGCCGAGAGAGGACGTCGAGGGGTGGGCCGGCAGATCGAGTGGCCTGAGAAATCGCAATAGAGGCACGCCAGGGCACCGAAGTTGCGGCGGCAATAGGGTGGCCGCCGGCAGCCCCAAAAAACGCTCTATCGGGCTCTATTAAGCGAACCGGCTATTAAGGCCGGTAAGTAGGCGGAACGACGCTCCACAAACTTGCCGATCCCTGCTAGATAGAGAGCATCGGGGATCAATCTTCAAGTATAGAGAGCAATATGAGCACCCTCCGCGCGCTCCTAGCCCAGTATCGCGAGTCCGCGAAGTCCGAACGCGAGAAGGGTACCTATTTCGAGCGCTTGGCTGTTGCCTTCATTAAGAACGATCCCGGCATGGCGCAGGAATACGAGGATGCCTGGCTGTTCGCCGAATGGGCGGCCAAACACAGCTACGACGGCAAGGATACGGGCATCGACGCCGTTGCCAAAATCAGGGGCGAGGATGGCCTTTGCGCCATCCAATGCAAGTTCTATCAGGAAGGCTATCGTATCCAGAAAGCCGACATCGACAGCTTTTACGGCGTCGGGCAAAAGCATTTCACCCGCCGGTTGATTATCGACACCACGGATGCGCCGTGGAGCGCCAACGCCGAATCAGCCCTGGATAACCAGAACCCACCGGTTTCGCGCATCGGCTTCGACCGCCTGGAAGAAAGCCCTATCGACTGGTCCGCTTATCTGCTGCGTGACGAAATCAAGCTGGCGGCACCGAAAACGATCCGGCCACATCAGCAGGAAGCCTTGGAAAACGTACAGGCTGGACTTGCGGAAGCCGACCGGGGCAAGCTCATCATGGCGTGTGGAACGGGCAAGACCTTTACCGGCCTGAAAATAGCCGAGGCGATGGCCGGTGCCGGCGGGCGGGCGCTGTTCCTGGTGCCGTCGCTGGCTCTCATGAGCCAGACCATCCGGGAATGGAGCATTGACGCCGCCACTCCGTTGCGACCATTCGCTGTGTGTTCCGACGCTCAGGTAGGTAAACGTCGGAAGGCAAGCAATGATATTGCCGAGATTGAGGCGCATGACCTCGATTACCCGGCGACGACGGATGCCGGAAAGCTGGGTAAGAAGGCTGCAAAACCAGACACAGATCGGATGACGGTCGTATTCGCGACTTATCAATCCATCCAGGTCATTGCCGACGCGCAGAAAATGCACGGTTTGCCCGAATTCGACCTGATTATTTGCGACGAAGCCCACCGGACGACTGGGGCCACCCTGGAAGGCGATGAAGAAAGCAACTTCGTCAAGATTCACAATCAGGATTTCATTGCGGGCCGGAAGCGCATCTATATGACCGCCACGCCGCGCGTCTTCGGTGATGCGGTCAAGAGCAAGGCGAACGAGGTATCCGCCGTCCTTTGTTCCATGGATGATGAAAGCCTCTACGGCAAGACGCTTTTCCAGCGTGGCTTCGGCTGGGCCGTCGAGAACAAGCTGCTGACCGATTACAAGGTGCTGGTGCTGGCTGTTGACGAGCAGATGGTCAGCGGAGGCATTCAGAAACGTCTTGCCGATGAGTCATCCGAATTGAAGCTGGATGACGCGACCAAGATCATCGGTTGCTACAAGGCGTTGTCCAAGACCGGATTGAAGTCGGAACTTCTGACCGATCCAGAACCCATGAAGCGGGCGCTTGCCTTCTGCAGGGACATCGCATCTTCCAAGCTTGTTCAGTCCGAATTTGCCGCCGTCATTAGCGAATACCTGGATTCGGACGAGGGCAAGGAGACGGAAGGTGATGCTAAAACGCTAGAATGCCAGTTGGAGCATGTGGACGGGACATTCGGTGCGAAGGAGCGGAGTCGCCTGCTAGATTGGCTGAAGGAGGATCATGGCAATCTTGCTTGCCGGATCCTCACTAATGCTCGGTGTCTGTCGGAAGGCGTAGACGTGCCGGCGCTCGACGCCATCCTTTTCATGCATCCCCGGAAATCGCAGATCGACGTCGTGCAATCCGTCGGGCGCGTCATGCGCCGAGCCGAGGGCAAGAACATGGGATATGTCATCCTGCCCATCGGCGTGCCGGTTGGGATGACACCAGAAGAAGCCTTGAACGATAATGAACGCTATCGCGTTGTATGGCAGATTCTGAACGCCTTGCGTTCCCACGACGAGCGCTTCGACGCCATGATCAACAAGGCCGATCTCGGTGTCGATGTTTCCGACCATATCGAGGTCATCGCCGTCAGCAACAAACTGCCGAACAAGAAGGACAGCAAAACGGGCAAAGTTGATATCGGCCAGGGTTCCGCCGCTGACACCGACGATAGCCGTGACGAAGCCGCCGACAAGTCCCGGAAATCAGAGGGCCAGGGGGCATTTTACTTCGACGAATTCTCCAAGGCCATCATGGCGAAGATTGTCAAGAAGTGTGGCCGCCGCGACTACTGGGAGGATTGGGCGACCGACATCGCCAAGATCGCCCAGACCCACATCGCCCGCATTACCGCCCTGGTGGACAAGGCCGGAACGCCGGAACGAGCCGCTTTTGAGGGCTTCCTGGCAGAAATCCGGGACGACCTCAATGATAGCATTACCGTGGGCGAAGCCATCGAAATGCTGGCCCAGCATATTATCACCCGGCCTGTATTCGAGGCGCTGTTCGAGGGCTACAGTTTTGCCCGAAACAACCCGGTTTCGGTGGCCATGCAGCAGGTCTTGGACAAGCTGAACGAACACAATCTCGATAAGGAATCTGACAGCCTTCAGAAGTTCTATCAGAGTGTGAAACGGCGTGCCGCCGGCATCGACAATGCAGCGGCGAAACAGAAGATTGTCGTCGAGCTATACGACAAGTTTTTTCGCAATGCTTTCCCGCAGCTGACCGAGCGGCTCGGCATCGTCTACACGCCAGTCGAGATCGTAGATTTCATTATCCGGTCGGTAAATGAAGCGCTGCAATCGGAATTCGGCCAAACGCTCGGCAGCAAGGGAGTTCACATCATCGACCCCTTTGTTGGAACGGGCACCTTCATCACTAGGCTTTTACAATCCGGCCTAATTAAGCCGGAGGAACTTTCGCACAAGTACCGGCACGAAATCCATGCCAATGAGATTGTGTTGCTGGCTTACTACATAGCCGCGATAAACATCGAATCTGTCTATCATTCCATCGCGGGCGGTGACTATGCACCGTTTGAAGGTATCTGTCTGACCGATACCTTTCAACTCTACGAGCAGGAAAGAGATTTAGTCAGTGAACTTATGGCAGATAATAGCAACCGACGTAGCCGCCAGAAAAAACTCGACATTCGGGTGATCATTGGAAATCCACCCTATTCCATTGGACAAAAGAGTGAGAACGACAGTGCTGAGAATCTGACCTATCCTAAGCTCGATAGCCGTATTCGTGACACATATGCGACGAGATCAAAGGCAACTCTCGCAAAGGGCCTCTACGACAGCTACGTCCGTGCTATTCGCTGGGCGAGCGACCGAATCGGTGATGCCGGCGTTGTCGCTTATGTCAGCAATGCCGGTTGGATTGAGGCAAATACAGCCGATGGACTGCGAAAATCCCTAGCGGATGAGTTTGCCAACATCCATGTGTTCCATTTGCGTGGCAATGCTCGCACATCTGGCGAGCAGCGCCGCAAAGAGAAAGACAATGTTTTCGGCCAAGGTACACGCACCCCTGTTGCAATTACCCTGCTGGTCAAGAATCCCAAAGCCGCAGAGCAAGGGCGGGTTCGCTTTCACGATATTGGGGACTATCTCTCCCGCGAGGAAAAGCTGGCCGTCGTTTCACGCCTCGGCAGTACGGGTGGAATAGAGCGCAAGAACGGCTGGCGCGACATCACGCCAGATGAACATGGCGACTGGATTGCGCAGCGTGATAAGAGCTTTGAGGGCTTTATCGCCTTAGGTGACAAGAAAAACGGCGAAGCAAAGCTTTTTGATAATTTTTCAATGGGCGTTGTTACTGCCCGCGACGCTTGGGCATATAACGCCAGTAGAATAGGGTTGGCATCAAACATGGAGCGAATGATCGGCTTCTATAATGCCGAGCGTGATCGCTTCGCTGCTGCGCATCCGAAGGCTGACCGCAAGGCGCGCGAAAAGGCTGTGGATGGATTTCTTAGCACTGATTCCAGCAAGATCAGTTGGACGCGAGCGCTGAAAGGCGATTGGGTCAAGGACAAGCAGTTTTCCTATAATGAGGCGTGCCTAGTTTCGAGCCTCTACCGTCCCTTTACGCACCAGTGGCTCTATTACAATCGCACCTTCAACGAGATGGTCTACCAGATGCCGCGCGTCTTCCCATTAGGTGAAGCATCGGCGGCAAATCTGGTGATCATGGTTAAGCAGCGCCCGCACAAAGGCAGCCAGCTTGCATTGATGATGGACAACATCCCCGAACTGCAAACGGATGGTGGGAGTCAATGTTTCCCTCGCTATCTCTACGACGAGGAAACAGCGGACAGCAACAGCGCTCAGGGAAATCTGTTAACGAAGAAGGCTGCCGGACGTCACCATCGTCGCGACGCCCTCACCGACGAGGGGCTGGCACATTTTCAAGCCGCCTACCCGGGTGAGGTCATCACCAAAGATGATATTTTCTATTACGTTTATGGCCTGCTGCACTCGGAACAATACCGCGAGCAATTCCACGACAACCTCTCCAAGGAATTGCCGCGCGTTCCGGCGGTAAAGAAGGTTTCTGATTTCCGCTCCTTCGTCGCCGCCGGCCGCAAACTGGGCGAACTTCACGTCGACTTCGAGAAGGTGGAACCCTATCCGGTCGGGATCGCGCAGGGCGATTTGCGGCTGGCCAAAATTTCCGACCCGGAGCGCTTCTATCGCGTCGTTCAGATGAAATTCGCAGGCAAGCGCCCGAACCTCGACAAAACCACGGTTATCTATAATGCCAACATTACCATGACCGACATTCCCTTGGCGGCTTATGAATACGTCGTCAACGGCAAACCGGCGCTGGAATGGGTGATGGAGCGGCAATGCGTCAAGACCGACAAGGCGAGCGGCATCGTTAACGACGCCAACCGCTACGCCATCGAAACCGTTGGCGATCCGGCGTATCCGCTGAAACTCTTCCAGCGTGTTGTCACTGTCGGTCTGGAAACAATGAAGATAGTGCGTAGTCTGCCAAAGCTGGAAAGCTTGTGACGGTCATGGGGGAATGATAAACAATGTACCTCAAAAAATTACGAAAATTCAGAATGTCGGCAAGTTCCATAAGGGCGGCGTGAGCGGCGGAGAGTACGGCAAGTACACGCTCTTCTATGCGGGCAACGGCCGTGGCAAGACGACCATATGCGCTGTTCTACGCTCTATGAAGGTCAATGATCCAATGATCGTTCAGGAGCGCCGTACACTTGGCGCAACAGGCACACCGGAAGTACAGCTTCTCCTCGATAGTGGCCCTGCGGTATTTTCTGGTGGCGCATGGAAAAATGGTGCGGCCGCACTACACGTCTTCGACGGGGCTTTCGTGACGGCGAATGTTCACGCCGGTGAAGAAGTGAGCACAGATCATCGACGGAGCATTTATCGGATAATTGTCGGTGCCAAGGGCGTTCAACTCGCCGAAGAGGTCGATGCGCTCGATGCCACGATTACAAGTATTACAACGAAGATCGCGTCGGAGAAGAAATCTCTTCAGCAGCATG
Organism: Rhodospirillaceae bacterium; assembly: GCA_016712715.1. NCBI lineage: Bacteria > Pseudomonadati > Pseudomonadota > Alphaproteobacteria > Rhodospirillales > Rhodospirillaceae > Rhodospirillaceae bacterium. The sequence goes on along the minus strand of JADJQM010000001.1, from coordinate 1,456,915 downwards.
TGCCTTCGGGCACCGCTTTCGAGAAGTTCCTGGGGTTCGCCGAAGACCCAGAGATAGATGCCAAGATCGCGGAGCAGGTAGTAAAGATCGCTGCCGCATCCCAAGCTGTGGAAATCGCCGCGAAGCCGCTCTTGAAGCCATCCACGATCCCCACTTTGCCGACCAACTTTTTGCTTGTGCTTGCCAGGACCGCTGGAGGTGTTTCCAAAGAGGCAGCACAAAAGGTGGCAGAGCATTTATCGAAGCACAATTGGGGTGGGGACGGAGAGCAGTGGATCGCTGCCGGTCTAGCTCACGTCCAAGACGACAAGTGCCCATTCTGCGAGAATAGCGTGCAGGGGAACCTCTTGATCGAGATGTACTCCCAGTATTTCGATCAGTCATATAAGGCATTCAAGGAGGAACTGGCAGGCCTACAAAGTAAGGTCTTGTCGGACTTATCCGAGGCGGAAGGACTCAAGACTAAGACACGCTTTGAAGATCTTGCGAAAGCTGTCCAGTATTGGAAAGCCTTCGGCAACGTGAGCTTTCTGCCCGCTATCGATCTCGATCGCATGTTGGGCAAACTGGCCGCGCTTCATGATGAGGCGAAAAAGGCTATTAATGCGAAGATTGCCGCGCCCCTTGAGCCAGTAGATATGAAGGCTCTTGAGGAAGCCTTTACTGACTGGCAGGGCATGGCAAGTAGCCTGCAAGCCTGCAACGATTCAGTTGCTCACGCGAACTCTGATATCCAGGCAATCAAGGACGCCACAGCCGGGGTAGATAAGGCCGCGCTTGACGTCACCCTGCGTGAACTTGAAGCTATCAAGAAAAGGCATGCGCCGCAGGTGACGGCGATCGCCGATAGCTACAATGCCCTTGTGACCACAAAGAACGCCCTTGTCGCCGAGAAAGACAAGAAGAAGGAAGACCTCGATGCCTACGACGCCTCCATGCTTCCCAAGTATCATGACTCGATCAACACCTACTTGACACAGTTTGGGGCGGGATTTCGCCTCATGAAGTCCGAGAAGACTTATCAGGGAAAGGTACCTCAGTGGATATACACCATTGAAGTAAACAAGCATCCGGTGGACGTAACCAAGAAGTCTGGGAATGGCGAACCGACCTTCCAGAGTGTAATGAGTGCCGGCGATAAGAGCACGCTGGCTCTGGCATTTTTCCTGGCACAACTCGACCTTGACCCCGGATTGACGGATGCCATCGTCGTGTTCGATGACCCCTTCACAAGTCTCGACGAATTCCGTAAAGCCATGACGGCGCGGACGATATTTCGTATCGGCCAGGCGGCGTCACAGGTCATTGTATTCTCTCACGACAAGTATTTTTTGGAAGCCGTCGCGAGTACCGTTTTCGGAGCTAAGTGTGAGACGTTCCAGATATCCAGCACCAAGATAAATTCCTGCATCGAGGCATGGGATTTGGCGCGTGAGGTCAAGGACGGGTATCTGCGCGCGCATATGGATATGCTGGACTTTCATAGCGGCAAGTCTGGCACGGCAAGCGAGATGCGTCTCAAGATGCGTCCACTACTGGAAAGCTATATCCGGTATCGCTTTCCCAACCAGATTGCAGATGGCAAATGGCTCGGCGATATGCTGGCTACGATCAAAGCCGATCCTAACCATCCGCTAATTTCCGTCTATCAGGACATCGACGACGTAAATAGCTTCACGGCTCCTTTCCATCACGACCCGAGTGTTCCATTTAATGAGGATGAAGTAAAAACATACGTCGAACGCACATTGGCTGTTGTTGGCGGTTGCTGAGGTTTTGGCGGCCACCGCTCGCTGCGCTGCTTCTTCTTTGGCGCGGATGATGGCAGCAAGCTATATTACAACCTGCAAGCCGTTGCTAAGGTGTGCGAAGTCATCGCGGTTGAACTAACGGTGCCTTCTCGTCCGTGGTGTTCAAAACGCTGTAAAGCCTTCTCAGCCTCTGCAGCCTCGTGCTGAACGGGGATTCCGGTTGGATTGGCGTCGCTATAGTCATCGTACGGCTCTGAGAGGCCGATGACGGGCTTGGAGCCGAGGATCGACAAGCTGCCGTTAGTTTCTTGGATAATCGATAGAACTTGAAGAAAATGCATTAGATCGCGTTAAATTGGCCTGCGCTTCAAGAAAATGATCAGCGCGGAGGACGCCGCCGACAGCTCGAACAAACATGTCTTCCATGGCGAAGGCAGAGCGCATCGACGGCAGGGCAAGTGGGACGGGTCGTAAACGATCCGCGAACGATCATGCCCTATACGGCGACGTCATTGACGATATGCGATGGCTCCGGGTTGCCGACCTTGCTCACATAATGGGATTACGGCCACAGACCATCTATAACCGCCTTTCCAGTGCGCCGGAAACATTGCCGCCGATCACTTGGATTCCGGGCTACCAGGGCCCGCGCTGGGCCAGATCCGTTGTTGCAGAATGGCAGGCTGGACATAACCCGTCATCGGTTCTTGACGTCCCCAGACGCCGGGGCCGGCCTTCCAAGGCAGAGGAAATCGCTCGCCGGAAAGTTCAGGCGGCACTAGGGCGGCGTTGACTTGCCTGCCAAGCTTTGTGCCGTTTGGCCCTGTCGGCCTTCTTTTTTTCGGAATGTTCGGCCAGAACCCCCGCGAGAGAGCCTGCACGGATATGGGTGTAGCGGGCCAACGTCCGGGCGGACAAATGACCGGCGATGGCAATGATCTCTTGATCCCTTAGTTTTGGGTTCTCGAAAAGACGGCTGATGGCTTCGTGCCGTAAATCATGCCAACGAAGATCAGGGAAATCTTCATCTGTCACGGCAGCGCGAAAGGCATGGCCAATCGCACGCGGTGTTTCTATCGGTAGAACCCTAGCTTTGCTATTGCGAGGAGCATCGGTCGGAATCAGCTTTCTAAAGGCCTCTATGGCCTCCGGGCTGAGGGGAACCGTGCGTTCCTTGTCGTTCTTGGTTTTCGGCAGATAGAGGCGAGGGTGGTCGCCGTCGAGGTGGATGTTGTTCCTCGTCAATGAAACCATCTCGGCTTGCCGGATCGCGGTTTCAACAGCGATTCTGGCCGCCGCACCAAGCCAGGGCGATTTCGATTTGTCGACTACCTGATAGAGGCGGTCTTCTTCCGTCAGACCGTTCCTGTCGAGTGCTGCATCCAGGCGGCGCTTCCTGTGATTGTCCAGACGGGGGCGCACGCCCTTTATGACAGGGTTTTCCAGCGGAACGCCGAAATGAAGGGGCCATGCACTGTATAAGTTCTGCAAGAACACGAGCCGGTGAATGCAGGTTTGAGGACTAAACTCCGTGTCTGGGCCGACTGGCTCGCCATCCTCTGCGTTGTCCTCATCGAGTGCCTTACGCCGCCACGCCAGCAAGTTCGTCGGTTTGAGAGCTAACAACGACCAGGTCGCATATTCACTATTGAGCCAATAGTTCGCCTGGGATGTCCGTGTTTTCAGGGACTTTGGTTTGTCCGGTAGAACATCCCGTACGAACCATCGGATGGCCTCGCCTAGGGTCGTCTTTCGGGCAACCCGCCGGTCAATGTACTCATCGCCCGTGACTTTGCCCTCAGTGATCCGCGCCCAAGCCTGGGCGTTTGCCTTGCTTTCAAAGGTCTTCGTGACCGATTGGCCATTGCGCCTGACTCGGGCACAGAATTGATTGGGGCCGCGTTGCCAGATTGTCGCCATGTGACAGCCTCAAGAACCTCAGCATCTGTCACGGATTGTCACAAAAAATGGCGATAAAATCAAGAAAAGCTGGAGCGGGTGAAGGGAATCGAACCCTCGTCGTAAGCTTGGGAAGCTTCTGCTCTACCATTGAGCTACACCCGCGTTCCGCGCCGATTTATAGGGTATCGGGGCCGCCGGTTCAAGATACTGGACGAATTGGCGAAAGCTGAAACTATTTGCCATCTCCGCCGTATAGAATGATGCGGCAACAAAAGGATAGCGGCAGATGACCCTTGGTGCGACCCGGCGCGACCTACTTCTGGGCGGGCTCGCCCTTTCCCTGGCATGGCCGCTGGGCGGAAGGCCCGCCAAGGCCGACCCCGCACCAGCGAGCTTTGAGGCGGCCCTTTCCACCGCGCGTGGCCAGACCGTCTATTTTAACGCCTGGGGCGGCGACCAGCGCATCAACGACTATATCGCCTGGGCAGGGGCGGAGGTCGCCAGTCGGTTCGGGGTGACGCTCCAGCATGTCAAGCTGACCGATACGGCGGAAGCCGTGACGCGGGTGCTGGCCGGCAAGATCGCCGGGCAGATGGATGGCGGTGGCGTCGACCTCATCTGGATCAACGGCGAGAATTTCGCTGCCATGAAGAAGCAGGAGTTGCTGTTTGGACCCATCATCCAGCTTCTCCCCAACATGCACTTTGTCGATCCGCTGTCGAAGCCGACGATCCTCTCCGACTTCACCGTGCCGACCGATGGCTATGAATCGCCCTGGGGCATGGCGCAGTTGGTTTTCTTCCATGACATGAGTCGTGTGCTGCGGCCGCCCCGCACGCTGTCTGATCTGCTCGCCTGGACCAAGGCCAATCCCGGTCGCTTCACCTACCCAGCGCCGCCCGACTTTGTCGGCACCACTGTGCTGAAGCAGTTTCTCCTGTCGCTGGTCCCCGATCGAGGGCCCCTCGACCGACCGCTCGACCCCAAGCAGTTCGACGCGGTAACCTTGCCGTTGTGGGACTATCTTGCGGAGATCACGCCGCATCTCTGGCGCGCTGGGCTGAGCTATCCTGCCAGCAGCACCGTGCAACGCCAGTTGCTGAACGATGGTGAGATCGACATCTCGATGGCCTTCAATCCCGGTGACGCCTCTTCGGCCATCGCGCAGGGATTGTTGCCGGACACCATCCGCAGCTTCGTGCTGGAAGGCGGCAGTATCGGCAACACGCATTTCGTCGCCATTCCGTTCAATGCCAACGCCAAGGCCGGCGCTTTGGTGGTGGCCGATTTCCTGCTTTCGCCATGGGCGCAGGCGCGCAAGCAGAACGCCGATATCTGGGGCGATCCTACGGTGTTGGAAATGTCGTTGCTCTCGGGGGAAGACCGTCAGATGTTCGCAGCGCTGCCGCAAGGTGTTGCGACCTTGGCGCCTCAGGAACTCGGGCCGGTCTTACCGGAACCGCATCCAAGCTGGATGGTGGCAATCGAGACTCGCTGGATCCAGCTTTATGGCCACTGAGACATAGCTCATGAAGCGGGCCTCGCTTACCTCACATCTTGGAAAACTGCCGCCGGCGCTGGCGCTGCTGCTGCTGGTGGGCACAATTCTGGTGGGCCTCTGCTTTGTTGTCGTAACGGGCTTTGGATACCTCCCGGCCTTAGGTGGCGATACGCTGTCCCTGGACGGCTTCCGGCGATTGCTTGCCGATCCTCGCCTTACGCCTTCATTGTTGGCGACCCTGACGGCAGGCCTGGTTGCGACGCTGGCATCCTTCCTGACCGCTCTCGCCCTGGCCGCCAGGTTTGACCCGACCGGCGAGAACGAGCAGGGATGGGCACACCGCCTCGCCGTCGCGGTCCTCGCTCTGCCGCATGTCGCGCTGGGCCTCGGCCTTGCTTTCCTGTTGATGCCGTCAGGCTGGGTGATGCGCGTCGTCGCTTGGACCACCGGTCTCTTTCCGGTTCCGCCGGACTGGCTCCTGGTAACCGATACTGGCGGCGTTGCTCTCGCTCTCGGGCTGTTTCTAAAGGAAACACCCTTTCTGTTTGTCGCCACGCTAACAGCGTTGGCGCAACTGAAGCCGGCACCGATTTTGCTGATGGCGCAGTCGCTCGGCTACCAAAATCACATGGCCTGGGTAAAGCTGGTTCTGCCGCGCCTCTATCCCATCATTCGTTTTCCGGTACTGGCAGTGCTTGCCTATTCCTTGTCTGTAGTCGAGATGGCGCTGGTCCTGGTGCCAGGCACACCCCCACATTGCCGGTACTCATCCTGCGCTGGGCCAACGATCCGGACCTGGCGCAGCGGTTTCTTGCCGCCGCGGCGGCCATTATGCAGCTGCTGTTGGTGTCATCTGCGATCCTGCTGTGGCTGATGGGCGAAGCGATGGTCAAGCGCCTGAGCCGCCCTTGGATCAGCAACGGAAGGCGTGCCTGGCCCGTGCGGTTGGCGGCGATCGGTGGATTGCTGCTCCGCGGTCTTGCCATCGGTGTTGTGGCTTGCGTCCTCTTCTCCTTGCTCTCTCTATTGCTCTGGTCGACATCCGTGACATGGCGTTATCCGGACATCCTGCCGCGGGCCTTCTCGCTTGCAGCCTGGCAACGTGCCGGGATTGGCCTCTGGGAACCGCTCGGTACCAGCCTGATCCTGGCCGTCGTCACCACACTCACGCCGACCGTCCTGGCGATCGCCTGTCTAGAGCATGAGATGCATGTGCGGCGAGAACTGATACAGCGGGCCGAAAGATGGTTGTTTCTGCCCCTGTTGGTACCGGAGGTGAGCTTCCTGATCGGCATTCAGGTGCTGCTGGTCCTGATCGGCCTCAATGGTGGCTGGCTGGCGGTTGCCTGGCTCCACCTGCTGTTCGTCTTCCCTTACGTATTTCTCACCCTGAAGGCGCCGTGGCGGGCGTTCGATCCGCGCTTTGAACGCATGGCCCTGGTCTTGGGGATGTCACCCTGGCGCATGCTATGGCGCGTGAAGCTACCCATGTTGCGAGGGTCACTGGCTTGGGCTGCAGCCATCGGCGGGAGTGTCAGCCTGTCGCTCTATCTGCCGACGATCCTTGGTGGGGAGGGGCGCATCGTCACCTTGGCCAGCGAGGCTGTGGCCCTCAGTGCTGGAGGTGACCGCCGCGTCGTCGGTGTCTATGGAACGCTTCAGGCGCTGACCGCGGCATTGTTTTTCTTGATGGCGCTCGTCGCCTTGCGCCGTCGTCGCTGGGCCGCCGCATGATCCGCCGACTGAGTCTGTGCAATGTCGAACTGTACAAGGAAGGTTGCCAGATTCTTGGCCCGCTTGATTGTCACATCGATTCGGGTAGCCCTGTCGTGCTGATGGGCCCATCGGGCAGCGGCAAATCGACCCTTCTAAACTGGCTCATTGGAGCCCTGCCGCCGGCATTTACGGCCCGCGGGCAGATTCGACTTGACGGTGAAGAGATCGGTCACCTTCCCATCCAGGCGCGGCGCCTAGGAATACTATTCCAGGATGACCTGCTGTTTCCTCATCTCTCGGTCGCCGAGAACCTGGCCTTTGGCCTGCCGCCCGGCTTATCTACCAGGGAGCGGCAGGTGCGAATCGAGGCTGGTTTGGCGGAGGCTGAGCTACCGGGCCTCGGGGCGCGTGATCCCGGCAGCCTTTCCGGAGGTGAGAGGGCGCGCATCGCATTGCTGCGCACTCTTCTGTCCGAACCCAGGGCGCTGCTTCTCGATGAACCCTTTGCCAAGCTCGATGCTGCGCTGCGAAGTCGCTTCCGCAGCCTCGTCTTTGACCGGGCCGCGGCACGCAACCTTCCCGTGCTTCTGGTCAGCCATGATCCAGCCGACGCAGCTGCCGCCCGGGGCCTCGTGATCAGCCTGTTGGGGCAAGGTTAGGCGGCAAAATCTGCCCCCGCCGCCCTCAAGAAATGCCCCAAAATCAACAAAAATTGAGACCAACGGGGAACCATTTCGAGCGTTCCGGCTTTTGACATCGCTGGGACGTTTACCTATAGTGCCGGAGATGTCAGTACTCGGGCTGGCTTCGCCGGGGATTTCTACAAGTTTTTGCCGGTTTTCGAAATCAGCCGAGGTTTTAAGGCATAAGCCGAAGTCGGGGAAGTTGCGAAGCGTCTGGGCGATGCATCGGAACCTGGGGACGGCGCTGAACAAGAGCGAGGAGACAAAGAATGAAAGCATTGCGACTTCTGGCGGTTCTGGGGGCAGTTGGGTTTCTGGCAGCCTGCACGACCGATCTCGACCGTATCCGTACGACTGAAGCGAGCGGCGGTACGCCGTTCACGCAGGCGCTGACCACCGAGTATCGCGACCTGGCCGTGTTTGAAGCCGACGAGATGTTCGATTGGCGTGACGCTGGCTACTACGCCCGTCGTGGCCTGGCGGCCGCCGGCGGCGAAGTGGTGCAGCCGGAAGATCCGGCCAACCGTGACCTCCCGGCCGACTCGCTGGGCGAAATCACCGACGTCCGTGGTCGCTTGCTCGCGGCCCTCGATGGCGGTGCCCGCGACAACAAGGCGGCGCTCGCTGCCCGCGCTCAGGCCCGCTTTGATTGCTGGCTTGAACAGCAGGAAGAGAACTTCCAGTACGATCATATCAGCGCCTGCAAGGACGAACTCCTCGCGGCTCTGGCCGAACTTGAAGCCGCTCCGCCGGTCGCTGAAGCCCCGGCCCCGGCGCCGAACGTCTATCTGGTGCTGTTCGACTTCGACAAGTCGAACATCAATGATGCGGCCCAGGCCGTGGTCAACCAGGTGGTTGCCGATTTCGGTGCCAACAAGTCGACGGCCATCTCGGTGACCGGTCACACCGACCGTTCCGGCTCCGACGTCTACAACGAGAAGCTCTCCGAGCGCCGCGCTGATGCGGTCCGCGAAGCGCTGATCGCTGCCGGCGTCCCGGCCGAAGCCATCACCACCGCCTGGAAGGGCGAGGCCGAGAATGCGGTTCCGACCGCTGACGGTGTCAAGGAGCAGGCTAACCGCCGCGCCGAGATCATCGTTCAGTAATCGAACTACCACCGCTCTTTGCGGAACGGCGCCAGGGCAACCTGGCGCCGTTTTCTTATTGCGAGACCGGATATAGATTGCCCGCCCGACTGCACAGGCCGTGGCCGTATTATCCTTAACTCGGGCGTGGTTGGCTTTGGGGGCGCATTCGATCTAAAGTGGCCCCGACCCGAGACCCCTAATTGATGGACGGCGCCAGCAAGGCGAGATTTATGTACCAAGAGACCACCCGAAACATCCTTGTCAGCGTCGAGCCGACCTATCTCGATGATCAGTCAACGCCGGACGAAGCGCATTTCGTCTGGAAGTATCACGTCCGCATCGAGAACAAGGGCGACCTCACCGTGCAGTTGCGCAACCGATATTGGCGCATCACTGATTCGCTCGGCCGCGTTCAGGAAGTACGCGGTGCCGGGGTGGTCGGGGAACAGCCGATTCTGCATCCTGGCGAGTCCTACGAATACACCAGCGGGACCCCGCTCAAGACGCCGTCCGGCATCATGGTCGGAACTTATGAGATGGAAAGCGAGACCGGCGAGATGTTTGATATCGTCATTCCCGCTTTCTCGCTCGACAGCCCCTATCAATCCAAGCGTCTGAACTGATGCTCCGGCCGCGTGCGCGGCCGAGGTTGGAAAGGAAATCCGCGTGGCCAAGGCCCCATCAAAATCCACCAAAATCGCCACCAAAGTCAGCACAGGCATGCCAAGCCAGGCTGAGGCCGAAGAGGCTGTCCGAACGCTGATCCGCTGGGCCGGCGATGATCCCACCCGCGAAGGTCTCCTCGACACGCCCCGCCGGGTGGTGAAGTCTTACCGGGAATTCTTCAGTGGCTATGCCGATGACCCCACCGCCATCCTGACGCGGACCTTCTCCGAAACTGATGGCTATGACGAGATGATCGTCCTGGGGACATCCGCTTCGGAAAGCCATTGCGAGCATCACATGGCGCCGATCATCGGCCGCGCCCATATCGCTTATCTGCCCAGGAAACGCGTGGTCGGCATTTCAAAGCTGGCTCGTCTGCTCGACTGCTATGCCAAGCGCTTGCAGATCCAGGAAAAGCTCACCGCACAGATCGCCAACACGCTGAATGACGAATTGCAGCCACGCGGTGTTGCCGTGGTGATCGACGCGAGCCATCAATGCATGACCACGCGCGGTGTGCACAAGGCCGGAACGTCCATGGTGACCAGCCGCATGCTCGGTGCCTTCCGCACCGACCCGTCGACGCGACGTGAGTTCCTCGCCTTCATCGGCCTGCCGCCGGCCACGATCGGTTCCAGTTCGTAATCATTTCAGGACCAGATCAGCCATGACCGGCAGCTTCACCGCCATCCTGGAACGCCTGATTGCGTTCGACACTATCTCGGCCCGCTCCAATCTGGCGCTGGTACATTGGATCGGCGACTATCTGAGGCAGCACAAGGTCGCGGTCGAGATCGTGCCGGCCCCGGACGGCCAGCCCAAGGCCAATCTCTGGGCCACCATCGGCCCGCAGCGCGATGGCGGCATCGTACTCTCCGGACATACCGATGTTGTGCCGGTAGAAGGACAGCCCTGGAGCAGTGACCCATTCAAGCTGATCGAGACCGACGCGCGCTTCATTGGCCGTGGCACCAGCGACATGAAGGGCTTCATCGCGCTCTGCCTCTCTTTGGTACCCGAAATGACGGCAAAACCCCTGACGACGCCGCTGCATTTCGCCTTTTCCTATGATGAAGAACTTGGTTGCCTTGGCGCCCCGCATCTCCTCAAGGCGATCGGTCAGAATTTGCCACGCCCACGCCTCGCCATCATCGGCGAGCCGACCGGCATGAAGCTCGGCGTCCGGCACAAAGGTGTCTATTCCTTCGCAGTCGACATCACCGGCAAGGACGGGCATTCCAGTCAGCCTGAGCGCGGCCTCAACGCGATCGGGCTGGCCGCCGAAGTGCTCGGCGAAATGGCGCGCATCTATCACAATATTCGCACCGAAGGCCCCTTCGACCGCAGTTTCGATCCGCCGCACTGCTCCTACAATGTCGGCACGATCGAGGGAGGCACGGCGGTCAACATCATCGCGCGCCACTGCCGATTCCTGTGGGACTTTCGCGCCATTCCCGGTGGTCATCCCGATCAAATGCTCAAGCCTCTCAATGCCTTCATTGCGCAGCGTCTTGCCGAGTTGCGGCCGCTGATACCGGGCGTCGATATCGTGATCACGCCGCGTGTGTCAGCGCCGCCGCTGGTCGAAGAACATGACGGCGCCGCCGAAGCCTTGTTGAAGCATTTGACGGGTGCCAACGAGACTGTGAGCCTTGCCTATGCGACCGAAGCCGGGCAATTCCAGCAGGCCGGCATGTCGGCCATTGTCTGCGGCCCTGGTCATATCGCTCAGGCCCATCAACCCGACGAGTTCATCGACAAGGAACAACTCGCCGCGGGCGAGAGTTTCCTGCGGCGCCTGATCGATTGGGCCCGGGTGAATTGAGCGAGAGAGCGAGCCAGGTCGCATGAGTCTGCTGCGCCAGTACCACCGCTATCCGGCGCCCGACCTTACCCGCTATCGCAAGTTTGTGGTGGCTGGTCGCCATGTCGGTTGGATCAAGCCTGCGCTGGCGGCTGAGCTCGCCGCGCGGGGCGATGCTCTCCTGTCAGATGAACAGGCGCTCACCATGAATCCGGCCTTGGCGGACGCCACCGCGCGCAGCGAGGCGATGGCGAAGATCCTTGCCGACTTGCGCGCCGATGGCCGCGTGCCTGGCTGGCGCGACGAACTCTATCCCGTCAACAATCGCTATGGCGAGACACCGCTTCTGGTCATGGAGCGGGCCGCCGCGCCGCTGTTTGGCATCATGGCTTATGGGGTCAATCTCAATGGCTTCGTCGGTCGTGGCTGGGAGATGAAGGTCTGGGTCGCGCGCCGGTCGCCCACGAAATCGGTCGATCCAAACATGCTCGATCTTATCGTCGGTGGCGGTCAGCCGCTTGACCTGACGCCGGCCGAGAATCTGCTCAAGGAATGCCGCGAGGAAGCCGGTATTCCTGAAAGCATCGCCCAACGCGCATGCCCGGTCAGTATCGTCACCTTGATGATCGAAGCAGGGGAGGGGCTGCGGGTCGGCAAGCAATTCAATTATGACCTCGATTTGCCGGAGGACTTTCGCCCGCTGAACCAGGATGGCGAAGTTGCCGGCTTCGAACTCATTCCTGTGTCCGAGCTGATCCATCGCCTGCGCTCAAGTGATGATTTCATGTACGATATCGCCCTGGTGCTCATTGATTTCCTCATCCGTCATGGCTTCGTCGGTCCTGAGGATGTCGATTACCTGCCGCTGATTGCCGGCCTGCGCCGTCGCATCCCGTTTGACGCAATGGCGGTGGCGCCATGAGCCTGATGGACCGCATCGTCTCCTGCCATCGTCATGACCTTGCCCGCTATCTGCCCTTTGTCGTCCGCGACGTGCAGATCGGATTTACGCGGCGCGATCTTGCGGCCGAACTGCAGCGCTTTCCCAGCGTCTTCCAAGTGGCGCAGGACCATGTTGCGGTCGCGGATCATCTCGACAGTTTCGACTATCGTTCCGCGGCGATCGATTCCGTGATGCGCGAGTTGCGCCAGGACGGCTTTATCCAGGGCTGGCGCGACGAGCTCTTTACCATTGCCGCACACTATGGCGCCGAACCACTGTTCGATCTGGAGCGCGCCGGCGTCCCACTCTTTGGCGTGAAGGCCTATGGCGTCCATCTCAACGGCTATGTGCGCCGTGATGGCGAAATCTGGCTTTGGGTCGGGCGGCGCGCGGCCAACCGCCCGATCGAACCTGGCAAGCTTGATCATCTCGTGGCGGGGGGGCTGCCGTCCGGGGTGAAGCCGTTCGACAATCTGATCAAGGAAGCGGCAGAGGAAGCCTCGCTCCCCAAAGAGCTGGCGCGGCGCGCCAGGCCCTGCGGGGCGCTCAGCTACCGGATGGAACTGGACGGATGCCTTCGCGACGATACGATCTTTGTCTATGACCTGGAACTGCCGGCAGATTTCGTGCCGCGCAACCATGATGGCGAGATTGCAGATTTCCGCCTGTTGCCACTCTCAGAGGTCGAGCGATTGCTGGCCGAGACCAGTGATTTCAAATTCAATGTCGGATTGGTGATCATCGACTTCCTGATTCGCCAGAGCTATCTGACACCGGATCGCGCCGACTATTGCGACCTTGCCCTGGGCGTATCCCGGAAACCCTGAACATCACCCCTCGCCCCGCTCATGCGAGGCGAGGGGCGTGGATGTTACCCGCCATTGACCATGGGGGCGATCTCCGCCCAGCCGCGCCAGATCATGTCGCCGGCCACGTAGAAGATCACGGCAAGGCCAATATAGGCGATCCAATGGTAACGCTTCAGGAGCTTGGCGATCAGTGTCGCGGCAAGACCCATCAAGGCGACCGACAGGATGAGACCGAAAATCAGCACGTTCGGATGCTCGTGGGCAGCGCCGGCAACTGCCAGCACATTGTCGAGGGACATTGAAACGTCGGCGATGACGATCTGAATGATGGCCTGGCGCATGGTCTTGGCAGGCGGCGCGCCAGGCAATGCCGATTCTGCTTCCTTTAGATCTGCTTTCTCGTCGGCGGTCAGGGCTTCGCCGGCATCGAGCTTTGCTTGGCGGTTTTCCCGACGCTGATGCTCGAGTTCGCGCCAGAACTTCCAGCACACCCACAGCAGCAGAATGCCGCCGGCCAGTGTCAGGCCGATGATGGATAGAAGGTACGTCGTGCCGAGGGCAAAGCCGATGCGCATCACGGTCGCGGCGGCGATGCCGATCATGATGACCTTGGTACGCTGTTGCGCTGGCAGGCCGGCCGCAGCCATGCCGACGACAATGGCGTTGTCGCCGGCCAGCACCAGATCGATCAGGATGACCTGTCCGAACGCGATCATTTCCGGGCCAGTCAGAAAGGCGAGAATGGTGTCTAACATTTAAAGCGGCTTTCTTGGGGTGAAGCTTAGGCAATGAAGGGTTTAGGGAACGCTTAGCCGGAAAACCCGGCCATGCGAAGAATGTCGGGCGGAGCGATGCCGGCCGCGCGCAAGTCGCGCAGACTGGTTGCACCTTGGCGTTTGGCCAGTCGCGTGCCGTCGCTGTCGGTGAGGATCTTGTGATGCGCGTAATCCGGCGTGTGCAGACCAAGCAGCGCCTGCAACAGGCGATGGATATGGGTTGCCGGGAGGAGATCTTCAGCGCGCGTCACCAGGGTCACGCCCTGCAGATGGTCATCCAGCGTGACGCAGAGGTGATAGCTGCACGGTGTCTCTCGCCGCGCCAGAACGATATCGCCCAAAAGTTCCAGCTCCACGACAATCTCGCCAGCCCGCTCATCGTTGAAACGGAGGTCCCCGCACAAGGCGCGAGCCCTGGCGACGTCGAGCCGCAGGGCAAAGGGTGCACCCGCCGCCTGACGGGCGGCAGCCTCGTCCGGGGACAGCGATCGGCAGGTTCCGGGATAAAGCGGGCCACCAGAATCGCTATGAGCCTGGCCATGCGGTGCCGCGGATGCGGCGGCGATGTCTTTGCGACTGCAGAAACAGGGATAGATCACGCCGAGCGCCGTGAGCTGGGCCAGCGCCGAGCGGTAATCATCAAAGTGATCAGATTGACGCCGTACCGGGCCGTCCCAATCGATGCCGAGCCAAGCGAGGTCTTCAAGCAGGGCAGCTTCGAAAACCGGGCGGCAGCGGGTCTGGTCGATATCCTCGATACGCAATAGAAACCTTCCCCCCACCTTGCGTGCCCGTTGCCAGCCATCCAGTGCCGAATAGGCATGGCCGAGATGCAGATATCCTGTCGGGCTGGGCGCGAAGCGGGTTACTGGCGGCATAAAAAGCATAGGTAAGGAGAATGACGACTTTCCGCAACCGCTGGCGGGTGGATTAACCCTGATTCGCTCGGGTTTTATTGATCCAGATGGTCGATCTGGGACTTAAGCCCTTCAAACCAGGTTCGCCGCGTCGCAATCTCGCCGATTTCGAGGTCGAGCCAGGAGGGCAGGTGCCCGCTGGTCGCCGTGAGGGGTTCGTAGCTGCGCAGGTCGCCGAGCCTCGCCAGCTCCTTGTCGCAAGCCTCGATCAGGAGGTCGAGCTGCTGGCGCTGGTCATCCGGCGACAGGCAGTTGAAGAAGTGCATCTTGAAGGCAACGATCAGCTTATTGACCTCGCCCATCGGCCCGCGCATCCGGGTCGTCATCAGCCGCTGCAACTCGGCCCGGCCATCGGCCGTCAGGCGCATGATCTGGGCCTCGGCTGGCTGCTTTGGATCGATCGCTTCAATGATGCCCTCGATCTTGAACAGTTCGAGCGACGGCCCCAGCAGTTCCAGCGACGGCCCGACAATACGGCCGACGAAATGGCGGATCTCACGGGCGAGATCGGCATAGCTGCGCTCTCCCTGCCACAGCAGGCCAAGGGCCGCGAGGCGAATAGCTTCGGAAGGAATGAGGCTGTTGTCTTTGTACATCTAGGCTCTGAGGCAATTGTTCCTGATCGGTCCAGGCGGAAATGTCGCTAAGGATCAAATCCGAAAGTTTTGCTTTGTAGGTCGTCAGGCACTACCGTTTAGCCGCTTTGACCGGCCAGCGGAAGTCACTCTCCCATGTTCTTTGTTACCCTCCTCTTCGGCACCATTCTGGTGCTCGTCGCAATCGGCATTCACTATGAAGCCCTCCGCCTGGTGGCGAGCTATCTGTTGCCGCGCATGGATGTGGTCCCCAGACGCGCCCATGTCATGGTCGGTGTCTGCGCCTGCATGTTGGCCCATACCATCGAAATCTGGATGTTCGCCATCGCCTACTGGCTGATGAGCTGGACCGGCGTCACGTTCGGGTTCTCCGACGATTACCGGCGCAGCTTTGTCGATTACCTGAATTTCTCAGCAGAATCATATACTTCCCTGGGTTTTGGCGATGCCGAGTTGCTGAGCCCTGACATGCGGTTACTGGCTGGAATCGAGGCCTTGACCGGCCTCGTGCTGATCGCCTGGAGCGCCTCCTTTACCTATTACGTCATGGCGCAGTATTGGAACGAACGCCGTCATCGCGGAAAAGGGCACGAATCCTGATCTCTCAGTCTTGATTTCTCGCCCGATTTGCTATTGTGCAGTGCAGCAGGATCGGACAGAATGTCGCGTTTGAAACAGCAGATCGACGGGCAGGGGAAGCCGAACGGCTCACCGTGGTCGCTGTCACCAGGGAGGCGAGGATGAGCGTCCACGGCAAGTCGGCGTCCATGGAAGGCGCTACGTCGAAGCGGCTGTCGATCCCGGAATTTGCCGCCCGCAAGGGTGCGGAACCCCTCGTCTGTCTGACCGCCTACACGACGCCGATGGCACAGCGCCTCGATGGCCATGTCGACCTGCTGATGGTCGGGGATTCGCTCGGCATGGTGCTCTACGGCTTCGACAGCACCTTGCCCGTGACACTCGACATGATGATCCAGCATGGCGCAGCCGTCTGCCGCGGTTCCAAAACCTCGCTGGTCGTGGTCGACATGCCGTTCGGCTCCTATCAGGAGAGCCCGGAACAGGCCTTCCGATCCGCCGCCCGCATCATGAAGGAAACCGGCTGTCAGGCCGTGAAGCTGGAAGGCGGCCGGGATCTCGCCGATACTGTTTCCTTCCTGGTGAAGCGCGGCGTGCCGGTCATGGGCCATGTCGGCTTGATGCCCCAATCGGTGAATACGTTGGGCGGCTATCGCGCCCGCGGTCGTGGTGACCAGGAGGCTGCCGGCGTCATGGCCGATGCCCTCGCGATTGCCGAAGCTGGTGCGTTCTCGATCGTGCTGGAAGGCGTCATGGAGCAGATAGCACAGGCCGTGACCGCCCGCGTGTCCGTGCCTGTCATCGGCATCGGTGCCTCGGCGGCCTGTGATGGCCAGGTGCTGGTCGCGGAAGACATTCTTGGCCTCTTCAGCAATTTCAAGCCGCGCTTCGTCAAGCGCTATGCCGAGCTCGGCGCCGACATCGAGGAGGCTGCCGCCCGCTATGCCGCGGACGTCCGCACCCGATCCTTCCCCGGGCCGGAGCACATCTTCGGCGCGATGAAGAAGCACGGCTAAGCCCTCGACAAAGTCTCATCATGCGTGACCTGCCCATCGTTCGCCGCGTTGCCGATTTGCGCGCCAGGACTCATGACCAGCGCCTCGGCCGGAAGTCGATCGGTCTGGTGCCGACCATGGGGGCGCTGCATGATGGCCATATCGCCCTAGTGCGTCGCGCCAAGGCGGAAAACGACTTTGTGATTGCGACGATCTTCGTCAATCCAATGCAGTTCGGTGCCAACGAAGATCTCAAGGCCTATCCGCGCGATGAATCTGGCGATGCGGCGAAGCTCGCAGAGGCCGGCTGCAATCTGCTGTTTGCGCCCGATGTTGCGGAAATGTATCCCGCCGGCTTTGCGACCTCAGTGGCTGTGGCCGGTTTGACCGACCATCTGTGCGGTGTTTCGCGGCCGCATCATTTCGGCGGTGTTGCCACGGTCGTCACCAAGTTGCTGCTGCAGGCTGGATCTACCCGCGCCTATTTCGGCGAAAAGGACTTCCAGCAGTTGCAGGTGATCAAGCGCCTCGCGCGCGATCTCGATATCCCGGTCGCGATTATTGGTGTGCCGACGATCCGCGAAGCGGACGGCCTCGCTCTGTCGTCCCGCAATCGCTACCTCGCGGTGGAAGATCGCGCCACGGCGGCGGCGCTGCCACGTATCCTCCGCGAAACGGCCGCGGAACTCGCGGTGGGAGGAGCGGCGGCGCCCATTCTGGACGCTGCGAAACAGCGACTGGCCCAGGCCGGCATCACGCGCCTCGACTACCTCGAACTTTGTGGCGAAGAAAATCTGCAGCCGCTGCGTGCTGCCATTCCAGGTTGCCGCTTGTTCGTCGCCGCCTTTGTTGGCAAGACGCGGCTGATAGACAACTGGCCGGTTCTCTAGTCGCGCTTCATCTTGGCGATCGGCTGGGCGAATTGCAGTTCGATATCCCAGGGAAAATAGATCCAGGTGTCCTGCGAAACTTCTGTCACGAAGGTATCGACCAGCGGCCTGCCGGAGGGTTTTGCATAGATCGTGGCGAAATGCGCCTTGGGGAGCATGTCGCGCACCACGCGCGCTGTGCGCCCTGTATCGACGAGATCGTCGATGATCAGCCAACCTTCGCCATTGCCCGGCGCATCCTTCAGAACCGTGATGTGACCCTGGGCATGGTCATCTGTGTAACTCTGCATGCAGACCGTATCGATCAGGCGGATGTCGAGCTCGCGGGCGATGATGGCAGCCGGCACGAGGCCGCCGCGGGTCACGGCGACGATGCCGTTGAAGGGCCCCTTTTCGATGAGGCGCCAGGCCAGCGCCTTGGCATTGCGATGCAGTTCTTCCCAGGATACGGGAAAGGTCTTTTGCGGATCGGACATGTGATTTCCCCCTGGGACTCGCCGTATTCGCCACCGACCGGAACCTGACCGGATGCGAATGGTTTGAGCATTAACCGATGGCACGACACGCGGCAATTGCCGATTGGCGGCGGCGCCTCTAAAGCCTTTCCCGCGGGAGAGTCAAGGGTGAATTTTGCAATGCAAAAACCCTATTGCGCGAGGGGCAGGCCGATGACAGGATGCGCCGCTTTCAGGGGGTCGGACAGGCCCAGTTCAGCAGGGGATGGATTCTCATTGTCAGTCCAGATCAGCCGCCGCGTCTTGGTGGCGGGTCGACCAGAGATCGGACCGGCGATGCCACCAACACCACGTGACCACATCAACGCCGACACAAGATAGCCAGGGCGGCATGCCGTCCCCTGATACCGGGCACGCACCAACTGGCGCGCTGGCGCCGCTCGCCATCGGCGCGCTGGGTGTCGTGTTCGGCGACATCGGCACCTCGCCGCTTTATACCTTCCGCGAAGCCTTCCATGGCGCTGGCGAGGTCTTGGCCAATCCGGACCATGTGTTCGGCATCCTGTCGCTGATCTTCTGGACGATCACCATCATCGTCAGTTTCAAATACGCGCTGCTGATCCTGCGCGCCGACAACCAGGGGCAGGGTGGTCTCTTGGCCCTCATCGGTCTCGCCATCCAATCGGCGAGTAAGCCTGGCCGGCGAGAGAAGTTCCTGGCCCTCGGCATCGTCGGCGCGGCGCTGTTCTATGGCGATGGCATGATCACGCCGGCCATTTCGATTCTGTCCGCGGTCGAGGGCCTCAAGATCGCACAGCCCAATCTCGACAAGGACTGGATCGTCGCTATCACGATCGTGATCGTGATCGGTTTGTTTGCCATCCAGAGCCGGGGCACCGGTCTGGTGGGTGCCTTCTTCGGCCCGGTCATGATGCTGTGGTTCACGACACTGGGTATCCTCGGCCTGATGCAGATTGTCGGGCATCCGGAAATCCTCCTCGCCTTGTCGCCGCATTACGCGCTGTCGTTTCTGTTCCATAACATCGGCATCGCTTTTCCGGTCATGGGCGCCGTGTTGCTGGCGGTGACCGGGGCCGAAGCGCTTTATGCCGATCTTGGCCATTTCGGCCGCAAGCCGATCCAAGCTTCCTGGTTCATCTTCGTGCTGCCCTGTTTGACGCTCAACTATTTCGGCCAGGGTGCCTTGGTGCTGGCGCATCCTGAGGCCGTCGCAAACCCGTTCTATCTGCTGGCGCCGGACTGGTTCCTTTATCCCCTCATCGGGCTGGCCACGGCGGCCACCATCATTGCCTCGCAGGCGGTCATCTCGGGCGCGTTCTCGCTGTCCTGGCAGGCGATGCGCATGGGCGTCTGCCCGCGCCTGCTCATCACGCATACCTCGGCCCATCACCAGGGCCAGATCTATGTGCCGCAGATCAACTGGCTGCTGATGATCTGCGTCATCCTGCTGGTGGTCGGTTTCAAATCCTCAAGTGGCCTCGCCAACGCCTACGGCATTGCCGTCACCGGCACCATGATCATCGATACGATCATCGCTTACTTCGTGTTCCGCTCGCTGTGGAAATGGAGCCTGCTGCGCACCGCTTTGGTGATCGGCTTTATCCTGCTGGTGGAAGCCTCATTGCTTGGCGCCAGCCTCCTGAAGGTCCTCGACGGTGGCTGGTTCCCGCTGCTCATCGGCGCCATCATCATCTTCGTCCTGTCGACCTGGATGGACGGCCGCGGCCTCCTTGCCAAGCGCCACGGCGCCGGCTCGCTGACCGAGGAAGAATTCCTCGGCGCCCTGTCCGAGCGCCATCTCAGCCGCGTGCCGGGCACGGCCCTGTTCCTGACGGCCCAGATTGACCGCGTGCCGTTTGCCCTCCTCCACAACATGCGCCACAACCGCATCCTTCACGAGCGCGTGGTGATGACCACCTTGATCACCGAGGCGCGCCCGTTTGTGCCGGATAGCGAACGCATCGAAGTGCGTGAGCTCACCCGCGGCTTCTGGCGCATAATTGTTCACTATGGTTTTGCCGACGAACCGAACCTGCCGGCGGCCATGCAGATGGCGGCGAAGCATGGGTTGGTGATGGATCCTGAGGCCGTCTCCTATTTCATCGGCCGAGAGCGCATCGTGCCGCGGGCGAAATCGGCGATGTCCGGCTGGCGCCGTTGGCTGTTCATCCTGCTGTCGGATACGGAAATCTCGGCCTCGGATTACTTCCGCATCCCGGTCGGCCGCATCATCGAATTGGGCGCCCGCACAGAAATCTGAAGTGAGCCCGAATGACGCGCGCGGAATTCGACAGGCTCTGCAAATCATTCCCCAAGACCACCCATGTCGAGCAATGGGGTGGCGCCTCGGTCTGGAAGATCGGCGGCAAGATCTTCGCTGTGTGCTCCAATTGGGGTCAGGGCGGCGACACCGATACCAAGATCAGCTTCAAGTGCAGCGACATGTCCTATGACCTGCTGCGCCAGCAGAAAGGCATCATCCCGGCGCCCTATCTCGCCCGCGCCAAATGGGTGCAGCTCGAAAGCGCAAAGGCGCTCAGCGACAAGGATATCAGAGCCTATCTCGAGACGGCCTATCGCCTGGTGGCGGCCAAGCTTACCAAGGCCAAGCGCGCGGAACTGGGATTTCTCGTGACGACATCAAAGCGCTAATCGGCCACCACGGGCGCCGCGCGCGAGACATCTTCTGGAAAACCGATCCTGCCCAAGCCCGGCACACGCAGGGCGGGGCGCAGAATGTCCAGGCCGAGATTGAGGCCCAGCACGTTGACTTCGACGCCTTCCTCGATCCCCATGGTGAGGCCAGCCACGCCGAGGAGCGACAGTTGTACGCCGGTGCCGCTCGGTGCCATAGCCACCGGCGCATCCCAGCTGCGGTAATCTTTGCCGATGGCATTGGCGGGAATGTCGAGCCGCAATTCCGGCACTTCGCGGGCGACATGCGCCAGGAACGTGTTGCTGTTGGGGCCGGGCCAACTGCGATACTGGTCCTTGAACGGATAGCTCTCGATCGCCGCCTCGATACGGTCGATCAACTTTTCGGTCCCGGGGCCGCGATACTCCGCCATGATGCTGGGCAGGGCGCCGAACCAATAGCCATCGGGCAGCGCGTAGTTCTTCTTCAGCGATGGCCCGCCACCCCAGCCGACGACTTCGTACCGGTCGAATTTCAGGGCGCCCTCGCGCTTGACGATGATCCAGGGATGGGTTGCCACATAGCCGCGCCAGCTGAAGGCACGCGCGGTGTAGATCTGCACGATGGCGTCCGGGGTCGTGGCGGGATCTGGGGCGAGGCCGGCCGAATGTCGCGGCGCGTCGCGCCAAGACCCCTCATAGGCCATGCCGCGGGCGATGCTGAAGGCGAGGGGTACGAGGAACAGTGCCGCGAGGGTCCACAGGAAGATGCGCATCAGACACTTTCATCCCCGGCTCTCTCCAGATAGCAGCCGCTGATGCGCCAGGATCCATCGGGCTGCTTTTCCATCATATAGTGCGCGATATAGCCCCTGCCATCCGGGCCGATCACAAAGACCTGCTGCTCCGGTCCATAGTCGTGTTCGACGATCTCGCGGAATTCCACCGCCTTGGGCCGATAGACGGGCTCATAGCCGGTCCTGACCATTTCCAGGAACGTGGCCGCCGAGCCGAATTTCGCCTGCAGGTCCGGCGAGGCGAAGGTAAAGGCGCCTGCCGCATCATCCGCCTGGAAGGCCGATATCTGGGCGCTGATGACCTCCTGGAAGGCCGCCTTGTCACCGGCGCTGGTCGGGTCCGCCGCGGCTGTCCCGATGCCCATCAAGATGCTCACGACGAAAGCGAGGAATGCGATACGCATGGCCATGGCCTCCCGCAGCTGCAAGGGCAGCATATTTCATGCTGCCACGATTGGTTACGCAGGGGAACAGGGAGCGGATCGACCCCAAATGAAAACGGCGCCCATTTCTGGGCGCCGGTTCCGGTTTGTGGCCAAGGTTTGCGGTTGTGTAGAGGACTAAAGGCTTAGAGGCACTTACCGAACGTAGACGTGGACTTCGTTCACTTGTGCGTTCGGGTCAGTCACCTGGGCGATGCCGACACGGTCGGGCGGCAGGCCCATGTTGAGGAGCGAGCGCGAAACGCGGTTGGCGTTGGTGCGGGCAATGTCGCTGTTGAGGGCGACCTGCGCCGGCTGGCCCATAGCGGGGGCGACACCGACCACGTCAAAGGCCGCGTTCGGGCGCAGTTCCAGGGCCTTCGAGGTTGCCTGATAGAGCGCCTGCTCGTAATTCACGTTATTGCGGTCGAAGCGGATCACGACCAGCGGGCGGCCCGTGCTCATGCCGGCCATCGGCGGCAGGGCAGGCTGCGCCGGCGGGGCGTAGGAGCGGGCGGCGAGCGTGGTGCCATAGACCTGGCCGCTGTTCACGCCGGCTGCCAGCGTGGTGAGATTGCTGCGCTCGGTCGCCAGGAAGTTGGTCTGGCGCGACATGTCTTCCGACAGCTGGTTGAGCAGGCGGTCGATCGAGACGGTGGTCTGGTTGGTCTGGTCCTCGAGGATGCGCAGCTGGCGGTGATCCTCATCGACGGCGCCCGATACGGTATAGGCGGCACGGATCGAATCCAGCAGATAGCTGGAGAAGGCGGCGTTGTTGGAGACGTCGTTGGACAGGCGGTTCATCTGGTCAAGATCGGAGCCGATCTGATCGAGCTGGCCCTGGGCTTGCTGCCAGGCGCCGGTCACGGCCGGGTTGCCGGGCGTGGTGCCCATTTGCAGCTTGCCATTGATGGCGCCGACCGTGGTCTGGTAACCGGCGGCATTGCGCTCGGCGCTGCTGCGCAGTTCCTGGTGCTTCAGGGCCTGCTGCTGCACCGCCTGTTGCAGGCGGTTGAGGTCGCTCCTGACTTCGATGACCTTGGTGCCGACCAAGGTGCCCGTGGGCTGGCCCGGCGGCACCTGGGCGCTGCTCGCGACATTGGCGCCGACCGGCGCGCCGGAGACCGACGGCCGAATTGCGTTATTGAAGAACTCGCAACCGCCCAAGATAAGCGGTGCGGCGGCGACGGCCGCGAGCCAGAACTGTTTCTTCATGTTTGCCGAACCCCGAAATACAGCGAACAACCGCAAAGCCCCTACCCACTTCGCATTGCTCAAACCATTACCCGAAAACATTTCTTCGCAGCTTTCAGGACAAGAATCAACAGGCCAAACCGGGTCTTGGGCGCCTTGGCGTGCTGTGGCGGTCACAGGGGTGGCAGTGTGGCCACAGTCGAGTGGTCACAATCAACCGATTCCGTCCGGCGCCAACCACACCCGCCGGCGCAGCTGCGGCTGCGGCAAAAGCGCCCCGACGCTGGCGCGGAACGTCTTTTTCCGATTAATTACAATCTTCTAACGCTTCGCCGGAAAACGTTAAGCCGGGCCTGCCAAAGAGCTTGCAATGCCCCCCGGCTTTGGCTAGTTTCCGCCACCGTTCGGGGGCCGAGACATCCAACTCGGCTGATTGCTACGATATTCGGCAATCACCCACCACGAACCGACGCACCCATAGCTCAATTGGATAGAGCATCTGACTACGAATCAGAAGGTTGGAGGTTCGAGTCCTTCTGGGTGCGCCATTTTTCCTGAGAACAAAGCGCGGCCTTAAACTCGATCCCCAGTCACATGGGACTCGACGTTCCTGATCCGTAGCGTTTTTCCGAGGCTATTCCTGGCCTGCCAGAATCGCACCCGATGCGGCTCTGGCTGGTGGATGGGTCCAACCCAGGCCAATTGAAACGGGTGCTGGTCTCCTATAACGCGCTGATCACTTTGCGCCAGCCGCTGCTCCTGTGCCGCGATCATTGGGCTGATGAACGGAAACTGAGCTTCGAGGCCGCTCTGCTGCCGCTCTCGGAAGATGGGACGCGGATTTCAATGATCGTGGCTGGCATAGAACTGAATTAACCGGCCCCATCCAGAGGCGGCGGTGCTTGCCTGCATTGCACCTTGTCGCGATGCCGGAAAGCTGGATAGTGGATGCTGCGTTCGCTCGAATGCCGGGTGTGAACTTCTAGGGAAAACTTGTTCGTTGTCTTGCTTGTCATGGCTCCACTCTCTCAGAAGTTGGAGCCTCCGGCAAACCCGGAGCCGTTCAATACCGCAGACAGACAACGGGGAGAACTGCGCCTTGCGAGCCAAAATCACCGCCATCAACGGGTTGGGGCGGCCGTGTTCGCGATGGTTCCCGACAAATGCAGGCGAATACCATCCCGCAACACGCCCAGATCTGTCAGGGGCGACCGAAATGGCTACATTTTTGCCGGAAATCGGGGGTCATTTGGAGGATGTCGGTTTGTTTTTTCTTTGCAACCCGTGTTAATCTCGCCTCGTCCTATTGCTGCGAGAACCCCTGTTCTTTGAGAGGATGGTATCATGAAGATGCGTTTTGAAGTTTTAGCGGGCGGATTCGTCGCCTTCGCGGTGATCCTGTTGGCAAATACTCATATGGTATCCGCACAGAGTCGTGTTAGCTCGCCCGATGGTACGAGCGCTAGCAGCAAGGATAGGGATCTTGGTTCTTCCGATGGCGGCTGGAGTCGCAACTTTGCCTCACCGCTATCATCCAAATCCCCTGCCGCACGCCGCCATGTTGTGGTTTTCGTGGTCACCGATGGTACTCCCTCCCAAGGTCCTTCCGCAAACGGCGATGTTTTGGATTTAACGATTGACCAGCATCCTTCGGAGCGTAAGCGCCGGGAGGCTCAAGTCTTGTTCAGCACCTTTGACTGAGCTGGTCCTGGATTGCTGGACAGGCTGGCAGCGACGTTAAGGTGTATTGCGGATTAGGCATGTTCCATGAAATTGAATTTCATGATCCTGGCCGCTGCTGCCGTGACGGTCATGTCAATTGGTGGCACACTCGCCGAGTCAGCCCCGGAACCTGGTGCCAATCCGCAGGCAAGTGCTGATCCAAGCGTCGGCGATATCCTCATCGGTGAGGTCGAGCGGCAAATCCTGCAGGATTATTACCAGCGCCACCATGACGACTGGGAACGTGAGAACGGTGGCACGAAGAACAAGGCCAAGAAGAATGGCAAGAATGGCAAGGACGTAAAGGGGCTGCCGCGGGGTCTCGCCAAGCGGGGCGAACTGCCGCCTGGTCTTGCCAAGCAACTGGCCCGCAATGGCCATCTGCCGCCAGGGCTGGAAAAGCGCGACCTGCCGCCGGATCTCCTGTCGTAACTGCCGCCGCTTGATCCGCGCTATCGCTATGTCATCGCCGACGACAAGCTCATGCTTGTCCAGAAGGCTACCAATATCATCCTGGACGTTCTCTCCGTGGCGGCGGTGGATTCGCTGAATTGACGGTGCATTGCAAGCATCCAGAAAGCGGCTGTGGCGTCGTGGACCGAATCCAGTATCAACGCGCCGGCTTATCGGTCAATTCCTGATCGATAAGCCGAGAGGCTGAGTGCGCCCTGAAATTTCTTGATAGCCGGAAAAGCCTCCGGACCAAGGACCAGATGGACATCGTCTGCTGCGTAGTAGAGGACGGTGCAATTTAGGAACTTGATGTAATCCATGCCCAAAACGTCGAAATGCTCGGATTGTGTATCGTCGGGTGCGACCCCGCGTAGCAAGACCTCCTCGTAGCCATTGATCTCAAGCCACAATTTCTGGCCGCTGGTCTCGATGACAATCGATCCAGTCCTGTCGGATGCCAGCTCGGCGAGAGTCAAAGAAATGGCATGGGCATCGTCAGGCGCCGTGCCATGCCACCCTGCATCCGCAGCGAAGAATCAGGGGCAGAGTGAGATTCTGGCGCCCCGTACCGGCATCTTGTGGAAGGGCCGCTATCGCTGGGACCTGAGCTTGCGGTTCGATCAAAGCGTCAATCCCGCCGGCAGCGGCCGGTTCAACTGCTCTTTGACCTTGGCATTCATGTCCAGATCCCGCACCCATTCGTAATAGATCCCCTTCACCGATGTCCGGATGATGCCGGCGGCACCCATGCGGGCAAGTCCGATTTCATGATGCGGTGGTGGCGAGGCGGTGGCGTCGTCGATCACCGCGACACGGTATCCCGCACCCTGCAGCCCCAACGCCGAGTGCGCGATGCAGACATCTGTTTCCAGGCCGACCAGCACGAAGTCGCGCTTGCCGATCGCGGTCACCGCTGCGCGGATGTCCGGCTGGTCGTGGAGACCGAAGACCTTCTTGTCGAACACCTGCGCGCCCGCCCTCAGCTCCGCCATCAACGGCGCTACCAGCGGGCCGTCCTGGGCGATGTCCTCTGCGGTGGCAATGATCGGAATGTCGAGGATGCGCGCGACCCGCATCAGCCAGGCAATTCGCGCCACCAGCGGGTCGCGCCAATCCAGCGGCAGCTTGTCGAGAAAGTACTGCTGGACGTCGATCACCACCAGGCAGCTTTGCTCACGATCGAGCAATCCGGCGCCCGGCGCGCTGTGCGGATCGGTCATGACATTTCCCCCCCAAGTTTATGCCCCTCCAATTCGTCAGGGCATGCGCCCATGCGGGCCTAAGCCATTGATCCCGTTTGCTCCAGCATGATCAAGCGGGGTCTTGCGGTGCCTATCAAAACATTGACTTTTCAGTGGTTTAGATGCTATTCAGCGCGCCACTCGACTGATGCTGGCCGTGCCTTCGGGCGCGGTGGCCAACTGGGTACAGGTCCACTGGGTGGATCGAGACTGGCCGCGGGCCGAAATTACGGGCGACGACAATGGGTAGACGGTGCCGACACGCGGCGCCGCCCCGATCCGCGTTGCTTCTATAGTTTGAGTTTTGGTGCAGGGACATGGAAACCGCGAAGCAGCTTTTCTCTCATCGCAAGTTCTGGGCGCACCGTTTCGGGAAAGCGCCGTTCCTGCCGATGACCCGCGCCGAGATGGATGAGCTTGGCTGGGATTCCTGCGACGTCATCCTGGTGACCGGCGATGCCTATATCGATCATCCGAGCTTTGGCATGGCGGTCATCGGCCGCCTGCTTGAGGCCCAGGGTTTTCGCGTCGGCATCATCGCGCAGCCGGATTGGCAGAGTGCCGAGCCGTTCAAGGCGCTGGGCAAGCCCAATCTCTATTTCGGCGTCACCGGCGGCAACATGGATTCCATAGTCAACCGCTACACCGCCGACCGGCGTCTGCGCCACAACGACAGCTACACGCCCAATGATGAAGGCGGCAAGCGGCCGGACCGCGCCGTCATCGTCTACGCGCATCGTTGCCGCGAAGCCTACAAGGACGTGCCGATCGTGCTGGGTGGCATCGAAAGCTCGCTGCGCCGCATCGCCCATTACGACTACTGGTCGGACAAGGTGCGCCGCTCGATCCTGGTCGACGCCAAGGGCGACATCCTGCTCTACGGCAATGCCGAACGCGCCGTGGTCGAAGTCACCCATCGCATCGCCAAGGGCGACAAGCCCGGCGATCTCGACGACATCCGTGGTGTGGCCATCATGCGGGACCGGGTGCCGGAAGGTTGGACGGAAGCGCCAGCCAATGACATCGACATCGCCGATGAGGGTGCCCGTCAGTTGGGCGTCGACACCGTCGTGCGCCTGCCGTCCTTCGAGCAGGTCGAGAAGGATCCGGAAAGCTATGCCCGCGCGTCCCGCGTGCTGCACCGGGAAAGCAATCCGGGCAATGCCCGCGCGCTGGTGCAGCGTCACGGCAATCGCGAACTCTGACTGACGCCGCCGCCCATTCCGCTCACCACGCCGGAAATGGATGCGGTCTTTGAACTGCCCTATGCGCGCGCACCGCATCCCGCCTATGGCGATGCCAAGATCGCCGCCTGGGACATGATCCGCTTCTCGGTCACCATCATGCGCGGCTGCTTCGGCGGCTGTTCCTTCTGCTCGATCACCGAGCACGAAGGCCGCATCATTCAGAACCGGTCGGAAGAATCGGTCCTGAAGGAAATCGAGAACATCCGCGACAAGACCAAGGGCTTCACTGGGATCATCTCGGATATCGGCGGTCCGACCGCGAACATGTATCGCATGGCCTGCAAGGACAAGAAGACGGAATCACTCTGCCGTCTGCCGTCCTGCGTCTTTCCGGACGTTTGTCCGAACCTCAACACCAGCCATGAGTCGCTCATCCAGCTCTATAAGAAGTCGCGCGAGCTGCCGGGCATCAAGAAGGTGATGGTGGCCTCCGGCGTTCGCTACGATCTCGCGGTCAAAAGCCCGGCCTATATCAAGGAACTGGTCGCCCACCATGTCGGCGGCTATCTGAAGATCGCGCCAGAGCATACCGAGGAGGGCCCGCTCTCCAAGATGATGAAGCCGGGCATCGGCACCTATGACAAGTTCAAGGAACTGTTCGACAAGGCCGCCAAGGAAGCGAAGAAGGAATACTTCCTCATTCCCTATTTCATCGCCGCGCATCCGGGCACGACGGATGAGGACATGATGAACCTGGCGCTCTGGCTGAAGCGGAACAAGTACCGCGCCGACCAGGTGCAGACCTTCCTGCCGTCGCCCATGGCGCTGGCGACCGCCATGTATCATTCGGGCGTCAATCCGCTGCGCCCGGTGCGCCGCGGCGGCTCGGAGAAGGTGGAGACGATCAAGGGGCTGAAGCAGCGCCGCCTGCACAAGGCGTTCCTGCGCTATCACGATGCCAACAACTGGCCGCTGTTGCGCGAGGCGTTGAAGAACATGGGCCGGGCCGATCTCATCGGTCCCGGCAAACATCATCTCATTCCGAATTGGCAGCCTGCGGGTACGGGGCTTGGTGGCGGTGAAGGCAAACGGCTGGGCCGCAAGCACGGCATGCAGACCTTCACCACCAAGGGCATTCTCAAGCGCCGTTAGGCGTCTCGCGCTCCAGTTCGCGCAGGAGCAACAGCCATTCGAGCGGCAGAGCATCCGGCGATAGCTGCCCATAGCGCCCTTCGATCTGGCGGGCAAACCAGCGGTCGCCTGCCCGGCGATCCGGATCGTAGCCTGTACCAAGACTCACGCTATACATCATTTCATTGCTACATCGGCCACTGTATGCCGACGAGAAAGAGCGCATAGGCGGATGCCGCCGCTGTGGCAACGAAATAGCCGATCGTCTTTGTCATCACCGACCTCCGTTCCAAATCGTCTCGCCGTCTTGAGGGAATTGGCCCGCAATTTCCCGGTCAGGAAGTTGCGGGCCATTCTATGCCGCGCTACCGGCCGTGGGTGTGACCCAGCGGGCGGCCTATCCTCAGCACATTCATTGCCAATAGGGTGGCACGCCGAAATGGCCATGCAGGCGGGTACCCCATTCCGGGTCGATATTGCTGCTGTCGGCATAGACCGGCGTGCGTCGCAGGACATCATCCTCGGCATTCACCATATATCCGCCGAGATCAACATCGTAGCTGAGCACGTTCCACGGCAACGCCCGGCGCTCTGCGCCAATGCCTAGGAATCCGCCGAAAGTGACGACGGCGTAGGCGACCTTGCCCGATACCTTGTCGATCATCACATTCTCGACCTCGCCGAGATTGTCGCCGCGGCGGTTATAAATGTCGGTGCCTTGCACCTTGTCGGCAGAGATGAGGCTGCCGGTCTCGTCACGCTTCAGCGTGTCCTGACGCTTGTCCATCGCAGACTGCATTTTGTCCTCCTTGCTGGCTGTATGCTGGCTCAACAGGTGATGGGCCAGCTTTGTTCCCGACCATCCCTGGGAAACCGTGAAGTCGGAGGAATGTGCTTTTGCTAGGCAGTACGTCGGTCGGAGGTTGCGGTCCGCCCGGCCAGGGCTGGTTTCTGTTCCTGGAACAAGGCCACCAACTGATCCATGACCGCACGGATGCGGGGGAGCGTGCGGAGGTCGCGATGCACTAGCAACCACTGATCCGCGACGATGTCCGGCAGGATGTTGCCGATGCGCTGCAACCGGTGGTCTGTGTCGGCAAGATAGCAGGGCAACACGGCCAGCCCGGCGCCAGCGCCGATGGCATCGCGCATGACCAGCCAGTCATTGACTCGGATGGCCGGACGCTTCCCGGCCAGCAGTTCCCGGGTCCAGCTCTGACCAGGCATATAGGCATGATCGTCATCGAAGCCGAGCCAGGTCAGTCTTCGCAGCGCCGCGGGTGATCGGTCGCGGATTCTGGATCCCGCCTGGGCATAGATGGCGTAGGCAGCGCGGCCCAGCTTCCTGGTCACGATACTGGCCAGATCCGGCACCTGCTCACGGATCAGGAGATCGGCTTCGCGGCGCGAGAGATTGGCCAAGGTGTGGCTCGCGGAAAGCTCGAATTCGACGCATTGGAGGTCTTGGCGCAGACGCGGCAGATGGGCGGCGATAAAGCCGGTCATGGCTTCGCCGGCCGACAGGCGCACAACCCCTTGCGCCATGTCGATCAGGCCCGCGCTGCGGCGATCGATGGATTCGGCGGCCTGTTGCATCTTCCTGGTATCGGCCAGCAATTCCTCGCCGGCAGGGGTGAGCACGAAGCGGTCTGGCAGGCGGTCGAACAGCCGTGCCCCGATTGACGTTTCCAGCGCCTTGATGCGGCGCGCGATCGTTGGGTGACTGACATGAAGGCGCTTGGCGGCTGCCGTGAGCTGCCCCTCCTCGGCCAAGGTCAGGAACACTTTGAGGTCGTTCCAATCGTCGATCATCTGCCTTTTCCCCAGGTCCATTCTGTTCATAAATGTACAGCCGATGCTCCAATTTGTCGAATGTCGAACGCAAATGTTCGGCGTAGTTTGGGCCGAAGCGAAGCAGGTGTAGGGAACGGAATCGGTCATGCATATCGAAAAGCGGCTCTGGATTTTCACCGACGGCGTCCGTGGTCGCATCGCCTGGGCGACACTGATCGGCCTCGTCGCAGTCGGCTTGGGTGTCCTGCGCCTGGCCCTTCTCGGTTGGCTGATTGGCGCCATCTTTGCCGGCCAATCGATCGAGGCGCTCGCCAACCCGATTCTCGCCATCGCGGGTGTCATGGCGCTGCGCGGTGTTTTCGACTATCTGCGCATCATGGTGGCGCATGAGACGGCCGGTCGCGTGCAGAAGAAACTGCGCCGCGCACTTTATGACCGTATCGCAGCGCTCGGGCCCGGCACGGTCGCGCGGCAACGTTCGGGTGCCCTCACGCTTTCGCTCATCGATGGCGTCGAACAGCTGGAAATCTACTTCGGCCAGTTTCTGCCGCAGTTCCTCACAGCCCTGTTGACGCCGATCCTGGTTTTCGCCGCCATCGCCTTCATCGATCTGCCGGTGGCGCTGGTGCTCCTCGCTTTCGCTCTCATTGCCTTGTTTGCTCCCGGATTGTGGCACAAATTCGATATGCGCCGTTCAGCAGAGCGGCAGGACTCCTATGAATCATTCGCCGCCGAATTCCTCGATTCCATCCAGGGACTCGCCACCTTGAAGGCCTTCGGGCAAAGCAAGGCGCGCGCTGACAGGTTGGAGATCGAGGCCGATACCCTGTTCCGCCGCACCATGTGGGTGCTGGCAACCAACGTGCTCTCGCGCGGCATCACCGACAGCGCCATTGCCTGCGGCGCAGCCGCAGCATTGGCACTGGGCGCCTACCGGGTCGATGCGGGCGTCATGTCGCTCACCGCGCTGCTCGTCATCCTGATGCTGGGCGTCGAGATCTTTCGCCCAATGCGCGACCTGCGCTCAGTCCTGCATCAGGGCATGGTCGGGATGTCGGCTGCCCAGGGCATCTACAAGATCCTCGACGGCAAACCGGACGTGGAGGACGCGGCACGGCGCGATCTTGCGCGCCCCCTGGAGCCCAACCTGCGCTTTGAGAGCGTCGCCTTCAAATATCCCGGTACGCGCCGGATGGTTCATCAGGATCTCGATTTCGAGGTCGCAGCTGGTGAGCGCATCGGGCTGGT